>CALWMT010000001.1 GCA_944382045.1 uncultured Enterocloster sp.
AAGGTATTTCGTTTCTTATGGGGTGTAGCAAAAACTATATAATGTATTGGGGGGTTACGTCTATTATAATAGCATAGACCTCCAAAAAAGTGTGCACAAACATCCATTTTTTTCGAATTTCTTTTTGAGCATTTTTCGGATACACCGCCAGTCCCCGCTTCACATCCCATGTCATATGTCACAAAGAATCCGTCCCATTGCCCAGGCGCACCGCCTGAGACAAGACCTCCAGCTTGTGAGTCTCTTCCCTTTCCGCCTCTCTCTGTCTTGCGGCACGGTTCTTTTGATGGAAATATTTGATAATATCCTTTCGAGTGATGATCCCAATAAAATACCTCTGGTCGTCCAGCACCGGGACAAAGTTTTGATTCAAGGCCTTGTCCAGCAGATCCTCCATATCCGCGTCCGCCTTCACCGGCAGATTGTCGCACCGGCGTCGGATTGATGTGATGGGGATCTTCTCCGCCTCCCGCAGGTTCAGATCAAACTGATTTTTTATTCCCCACAGCAGATCCCCCTCCGTCAGCGTGCCTATGTACCTGCCCTTTTTGCTGATAATAGGCACAGCGGAATATTTGTGATGCTCCATTTTCTCCAGAGCCTGGCGCAGCGTGTCGTCCTCGCTGATGCAGGCCACCTCGCTCTTTGGCGTCAGAAAAAACAAAATATTCATATGTGCCGCTCCTTTTTCCTTAATCCGTTCCGGCCGCTCCCAGAGGGAGCGTGCCATATTAATTATAGTATAGAACGGCGCTCTGAACCGCTTATGAACAATTTCTTATGAAAATGTGAAGTTTATTAAATTTCTAACAATCCTCCCGCCTCTTCTTTGGTCACAGCGCTGCGCCCCTTACATTTTCAGAACAGACTCCCATACCTCATCGACGACAGGGATGCCCTTCTCCTTATTCTCCCGGATATTCTTGAGCTCCAGCTCGCCGGGATAATAGATCTCCCCGCCCTCCTCAATCGGCTGGGAGGATTTTACATCCGCCAGAATCTCATCCACGATCGCGTCCGTCTCCTCCACCGTATTGAACTTAGACGGATCGATGGCGATCATGATCTGCGTCAGCCCCACCTCATCGCCGAAGGTTCCGATCCTGCTCACAGAATTCCCATTGGTCAGCACAGTGGCGATCAGGTCCAGAACAATGGAGAGGCCGCTTCCCTTCCAATAGCCCATAGGCAGCACCCGCCAGGTCTTCTCGATCTCCGCTGGATCCGTGGTCAGATTGCCCTTGGTGTCGTATCCGCCCGGCACGGGAAGCTGCCTTCCGTTTAAGCGGCAGTCCTCGATCTTGCCGTAGGAGAACTGGGATACCGCGCAGTCGATCATCGCGTGCTCCCCGTTGGATCTGGGCACCGCCATGATCAGAGGATTATTTCCAATCTTGCGGTTTAATCCGCCCCAGGCAGGCATATTGGGCATGGTGTTGGACCAGCAGATGCCGATGCAGCCATTGTCCGCCGCCAGCCAGCCGTAGGTGCCGCCCCGCATCCAGTGGTTGTTGTTTCCAAGGGCCACACAGCCGATTCCGTACTCCTTTGCCAGCTCGCAGGCCCGGTCCATCGCCCTCTTGGCATTTAAGGGGCCAAAGCCCCGATGGCCATCCCAGCGCTCCATGGCGCCCATCTGCATCTGGCACGCGGCCCTGGCATTCGGATCAATCTCCCCCTTCTCCAGATAGCTCACCACCCTGGGGAAACGGTTTAAGCCATGGGAATACACGCCAGCCAGGCTGTTCTGGGCAAAAATCACTGCTGCGCTCTCGGCATCCTCCGCCCCAAATCCCTTTTTCTCCAGAACCCTCGCAAACTCCTTTACCATCACGTCATACGAAACCCTCATTTTTCTTCTCCCTTCTTTATTGTGAAAATTTTTTGAAAATATTATAAAAGCGCTTTCTTAGTTTTCATTATAGTGGGTCAGCTGGAAAAGTCAATATATATCGTGTATTTTCCTTCATTTTTTGTGCCTTTTAAAAAATACCTGCTTATTTTTGGATGGTTATATACGTATCAATTTTTTCACTTTATATGAAAGCGCTTTTATTTAACTGCAAAAAAAGACCCGCCAGACCGAAA
Organism: uncultured Enterocloster sp.; assembly: GCA_944382045.1. Taxonomy (GTDB): domain Bacteria; phylum Bacillota; class Clostridia; order Lachnospirales; family Lachnospiraceae; genus Enterocloster. The sequence goes on from CALWMT010000001.1 coordinate 2,089, forward strand.
GGAGGTCCAGCGGGCTGTCCCACAGCGTATTCTATTGTTTCCGCCAAGCTCCCCGGAGCTGTCCGTTACGTCGTCTGTCCCTGTACCAGCTCCGGCTGAATGGTGCAGGAGGAATAGGCATCCGTCTTTTCAATCAGGCTGGTTAAAAGCTGAACGCTGAGCATGGCCACCAGCTCCGGCTTATTGTCAATTGTGGTGAGCTGGGGCTCGCAGATCCGGGCATACTCCGAATTATTGTATCCGGTGACCGCCACATCCTCCGGCACACGCAGCCCGGCTCTCAGAAGGGCCTTTACCGCCCCTGCAGCCGTGATATCCTCCCCGCAGACCAGTGCGGTAAAGGGCCTTTTGCTGTGAAGCAGCTTCTCCACTGCCCGCATGCCTCCCGCAAGGCTCATCTCTGTCTCCAGCACACGGCGCCTGGCAGCCTCCAGGCCCTCCTGCCGCATACCGTTCAGGAATCCTTTGCATTTCAATTCAGCGCTGGCCGTATTCATATCCTTCAGGTAGTAGATCTCCTTATGTCCCTTCTCCGCCAGATGCCGCACCGCAAGCGATACCCCGTACTGGTCGTCCACCAGCACGGAGTAGGAATTGGGCAGATCCAGCCTTCCGTTGGCCAATACCAGAGGCGTCGTCCTAAGAAGCGCCTCAATCTCCGGCGTCCGGCAGAGGGTATTGAAAATAGAACCAACCAAAACCAGGCCATCTGCCTTCTTCTCCACTGCCGTCCGCAGGTACTTCTCCGTCTCCGGCAGCTCTCCGCCCGTATTGCACAGTGTCACCTCGTACCCCCGGCGGCTGAATTCCCTCTCAATGGTATACGCCTGCCTGGCATATTGCGGCACTCGGATGTCCACCGTCAAAACCGCCACAGTCCGCATGGACTTGCTCACCATTCCCCTGGCGATGGCGCTGGGGGTATAGTTGTGCTTCTGCAGGATCTCCATCACGTTTTTTCTTGTATTTTCATTCACATTTCCCTTGTCGTTCAGGACACGGGATACCGTGGAAATCGATACGCCCGCCTCTCTTGCGATGTCATAAATATTCATGCTTATCCTCTTTTCGCGCTTTCCTTATGAAAGTGCTTTCTTAAAAGATAAGCCCTCCGCGTCCTGATTGTCAAGGGGATTTTCATCCTCTAGTCAGCTTCCTTCCCTCACTCCATATAATCCAGTGGGTCCACCGCCTCTCCCTGGTGCTTCATCTCCAGGAACACATTCACTCCCTCCACGGAGTAATACTTGGTGGGCTCCGCCACATACCCCAGGATCTGTCCCTGCGTTAGGTACTCCCCCTGAACCGCAGTAATTTCCTTGAGCTGGCCGCAGGTAACGGTGTAGTCATTTCCCAGATCCATAACCACATAGCTTCCAATCTCCTCGTTGGCACCCACCTCCAGAACTCTGGCGTTGGCAGGGGCCTCCACCGGCGTGCTCACATCAGACTGAATCACAATGCCGGGATTGCACTTGTACTGATCCAGGGTCGGAAAATAGATGGTTTTGTCCATACTGTAGTCCAGAAGCACATTGCCGCGCACCGGCCAGAGCATTCGGCTGTCCGCTGTGAAATCCAGCACCAGAGCCTGGGCTGCGCTTCCCCCGGCACCGGCCTCCGCTGCCAGATCATCCTCCCGGTTGGGATTTGCGGCCGCTGCCCTCTGCGTCTCCTCGGCCGCAGATGTATTCTCCCCGCGGTCCGCAGTCACAGCTCCTCTGTTTTCTTCCTTTGTCTCCTCAGCAATTAATTCCTGCTGCGGCATCTCCAGGTACGGATTCGTCTCCGCTCCTCTTCCTCTTTGTACGGTAATGATTCCTGCTGCGGCTACCAGAGTCAGCAGGCCTAAAACTAGTACGACAAGAAACAGCTTATCCTTGAACATCTGATTTACTTTGTCTCTCACGTTTATCACCTCGGTACTATTCTTACCAAACCAAGGCTCCTTATTCAGAAATCACGATGTTTTTATAAAAATATCCGAGGATGTCATCCGCCGTCCAGCCGTCCTTTGCCTTCTCATTTGCCGTGTACTGGCTGAGGCCATATCCATGCCCCTTTCCCTTTACCGTGAACCGAAGGCCCTCCTCCGACGCTCCCGCAAAAAAGCAGGAGGAGGAAAGTCCAAGCGCGTACTGGATTTCCTCCCCTGTAAATACAAAGCCTCCTATTTGTATTTCCTCTACATATCCGGCCGGATCCCTGGATATAATCTGAATTCCTTCCGGAAGCTCCTGCGGCGCTATCTGCCGCGGGCCCGTATCCCCCTCTGGGATGGAATTTATGGCTGCCGCCGCCTCCTCATAAGAAAAGCTCCTTGTCTCTTCAAAGTCCGCTGCCTCCATATCCTCCGGACAGTCCACATTCTGAAAATAGGGGTGAAGAAAATCCCCGCTTCTCGTCATTCCTGAGGACAGCCTGAAAAACATCGGATCGATCAGCTCTCCCTCATAGGTGAGCACCCTTCCCTCGGTGGCCCTTACTGCCTCCTCCACCTTCTCAAAATAGGCGGGGAACGCCGCAGTCCCCCACATTTCCTTTAACTGCTTTTCCTCGGGATAGTCAAGATCCAGGGCAGCCTCCGCAATCTCTGATGTCCCGGCAGCCTCCATCTGGCGGCGTATGTAGGTTCGGGCAATGATTGCCTGCGCCTTCAAGGCCTCCGCCTCATAATCTGCCGGAATCTGCATGGCAGCCACGCCCGTCAGGTAGTCCTCCATATCCATGTAATAGGAGCCCTCTCCCCGTTCCAGCCAGACACTATATTTTCCAGCCTCCAATTGCTGCTGTTCATAAAAGGCCTCCTCTCCCCGGACCGTGCCTGTCCATGCCATAGTCCCCAGATAAGGCCCCGCCGCTAGGGCCGCGGCCGCCCACAAAAAACGCCGGTTCATCGCTCTCCACCCCGCCTTCCGCTCCCAGCCAATAGAAAAAATATGCTGGTAAGAGTATATGCAGGGCGGAGGGGAAGTATGTGCAGCGAATGCATTCCTTCTGCGCGGCGCACTCACCTCACCCGATAAATCTCCCCATACTTTTCCTTCAGATACCACACATAATAATCTGGATTAAAATCCTCCCCCGTCATGTCTATAAGCAGCTGGCGGCTGGTCCTAATCCTTCCATACTGGTGGATGTGCTCCCGCAGGTATTCCCGGATGACCCCCAGCTCCCCGCGCTCCAGAAGGCCGTCAAAGTCCATCGCCTTTCGCATGTGGAAATAAATCTGTGCCCCAAAGGCGCTTCCCAGGGCGTAGGAGGGGAAGTAGCCGAAGGATCCCTGGGCCCAGTGAATATCCTGGAGAGCTCCCTCCCCGTCATGAGAGGGCCGAAGTCCCAGATATTCCTCATATTTATCCGCCCACACCCGGGGGATATCCCGCACATCCATATCCTCCTCTATCAAGAGCTTCTCTATCTCATAGCGGATCAGCACGTGAAGGCTGTAGGTGAGCTCGTCAGCCTCCGTGCGGATAAGACCGGGCTCCACCTTATTCACTGCAGCCACAAACGCCTCCCGGGGGATCTCCCCCAGCTCGTCAGGAAACAGGGCCCGAAGCTTCTCATAAATGGGGATCCAGAAGGCAGAGCTGCGCCCAATTATATTTTCAAAGAATCGGGACTGGGACTCATGCATGCCCATGCTGGCTCCCTGGCCTGCCGGTGTCAGCGTCAGATCGTCCCGGATGCCCATTTCGTAAATCCCGTGCCCTGCCTCGTGGATCACGGAAAACAGGGAGCTGTCCACCCGATCTGTATAGTGGGTGGTAATCCGCACGTCCCTGTTGTGCAGGTTGGTGGTAAATGGATGGGCGCTGACCCCGAGCACGCCCTTTTCAAAGTCAAAGCCCACATACTCCGCAAGGAACCTGGCCAGCCGCTCCTGCTTATCCGCCGGGTAATCGCCTCTGAGAAAGCTGTCGTCGATCCGGCGTCCCTTCTCCCGTATCTTCTGCAAAAGCGGTGTCAGCTCTGTCCTTATCTCCCCGAAAAATACATCCAGATTTTTCATGGAGAAGCCCTTTTCATACTCGTCCAGCATCACATCGTAGAGGGCTTCCCCCTCCTTTGCCCGGTATGCGGCAAATTTCTTCTGGTATTGTATAATGGAAGCGAGAGCAGGCGCAAACGCCATGAAATTCCTATCCCTCTTGGCCTGCGCCCAGACAGCGCCGGCCTGCGCCGTCAGGCGGGCAAATGCCTGGTACTCCTCCCGGGGAATGCATTTGATCCGTTCGAGCTCCTCCGCAAGCTCCCGAACATTGGCGGACTCTGCCTCCGTAAGCTCCCCGTCCTCCTCCTGGCACGCGGCCAGGCAGGCAGCAAATTCCGTTCCCGTAATAATTGAAAAATATTCCCCGGAAAGGCTTCCGATAACCTCCGCAGTCAGCGCTCCCGCCTGGCGGGGCGCAAGTGTCTCATTGTCCCACTCAAACAGGGTCATGGCGGTCCTTATAGCCATCGCTCTGTCCATATATTCCTTTAACGCGTCGTATGCCCGCATTGCTCATTTCTCCTTTCATCGGCCCCCCTATTGTGCCCCAAAATGTCTCCCGTGAATCATACCACAAAATGCCTTTTCTTCCAAGTAAGAGCACAGCCGAAAGAGCCTACAAACCTTTTTGTTGTTTCCGTCATTTTATTGTGCTATAATGCTAAACAGAACGCTAATTGAGAAAGGCAGGTATAAGATTATGGATCTGCTCCTTATTAAAAACGCAGATGTTTATGCCCCCAAGCATCTTGGGCGGCAGGATGTGCTTATTAATGGCGGGAAGATTGTAAGGATAGGGACCGATCTGGAGACTTCCTACGGCTCTCTCTCCGTGGAGGTGGTGGACGCCTCCGGCCTGGTGATGACGCCGGGCTTCGTGGATCAGCACGTGCATGTGATAGGCGCAGGCGGTGAGGCCGGCTATTTCAGCCGCACACCGGAGATGCGGATCTCCCAGATTGTGCCCCACGGCATCACCACCATCGTAGGCCTCCACGGAACGGACGGCACCGCGCGCAACATCGAGGCTCTCTACGCCAAGGTCTGTTCTCTGGAGCAGGAGGGAATTACCGCCCGAATGCTCACCGGATCCTTTGAGATGCCCTCTGCCACTCTTGCAGGCTCTGTACGGAGGGATATTCTCTTTGTGGACAAGGTAATCGGCGCAAAGACCGCCATCTCCGACCGCCGCTCCTCCCAGCCCACCCGGGCAGAGATTGAGCATCTTGTGGCGGAGGCCTACACCGCCGGGCTGGTAAGCGGCAAGCGTGGATACACCCACATACATATGGGAAATGGAAAGCGACGTCTCTCCATGCTCATGGATATTATCCGGGAGACAGAGCTTCCGCCTTACCTGATGATACCCACCCACATCAATCGGGATGAGGGACTGTTTGCCCAGTCCATTGAATTTGCAAAGCTGGGCGGTATTGTGGATATCACCTCCGGCATAGCCCCGGAATATGGCTTTGAGGGCACGATCAAGCCGAGCAAGGCCATCCGGCGCCTCCTTGAGGCCGGCGTAGATGTCCGTCAGATCACCATGAGCTCCGATGCCAACGGATGCATGGCCGTCTATGACAGCCAGGGCAATTATGCGGGACTCTGCGTTACCACAGTGGAGACCATTCACAAGGAATTCTGCTGCCTGGTAAAGGAGGAGTCCATTCCCATGGAGACCGCGCTGCAGTTCATCACCACAAGCCCGGCAGCAGCTATCGGTATGTATCCCCAGAAGGGACAGCTGGCTGTGGGCGCGGACGCAGATCTGGTTCTCATGGATTCAGATCTCTCCATCCGCAAGGTTTACGCCATGGGGCGCCTTGCTGCAGAGGATGGCGTATCGATCCTAAAGGGGGCCTTCGAATAAGCTCCCCGGCAGCTCTTCCACAACACAAGTAAACGTCCGGGACAGCCCATTTCCCACATCTGTTTCTGTGCTGTCCCCCTCGGTTTACCATAAAAAAAACCAAAGGAGCATGAGTATGAGCAATTCATCAAACAAACCCGAAAAGCAAAAAGGGCTCCCCAAGCTGTTTACCATGGAGATGCCCCACACCTACCTGCTGATTTTCACCATTCTGGTCATCTGTGCCCTGCTGACCTACGTTATTCCCGCAGGCCAGTTTGACACAGCCCCCAACGAGACCGGCCGGGAAATCCTGATCCCCGGAACCTTCCACGCAGTTGAGCAGAACCCGGTTTCCCTGTATCAGTTTTTTAACGCTATCCCCACCGGCCTTTCAGAGATGTCATCCCTGATTTTCTTCGTTATGATCGCCGGCGGATCCTTTGCCATCATCAATGCCACCCAGACCATTGACATCGTGATCAATAAGCTGGTGAAGGCCCTGGAGGGAAAAGAGCATCTGATTGTATTTGTAATTATGTTCTTATTCTCTTTGCTCGGCGGCCTCATCGGCTTCGATTCAGAATGCGTGATCTTCGTGCCCATCTGTATCACGCTGGCCCGGCGCATGGGCTATGACAGCATCACCGGCATCGCCATGGTTATGTGCGGCGCCTTCGTGGGAAGCTCTGTAGGAACCTTCAACCCCTACGCTACGGCCGTGGCTCAGGGAATCGTGGGACTGCCCATCTTCTCCGGCGCATGGTACCGCATGATCATGCATGCAGTCATCCTCATCGCTGTCGTTATCTACACCACCTGGTATGCGGAGCGTGTTAAGAAGGATCCCACCAAGAGCTACTGCTACAATGTGGAGCAGGCCCATCTTAAGAGCGGCAAGGTGGACCAGCTGAACTACACCACAACAACCACGCTCAGCGTGCGCAACACCCTGGTGCTCATCACCATGGTTGCAGGCTTCGCCATCATCATCTACGGCGCTCTGGAAATGGACTGGTTTGCCAGTGAGATGGCCCCCATTTTCCTGGCCATGGGCATCATTGCAGGCGTTATGGGCGGCTTAAGCGGCAACAAGATCTGCCAGACCTGGATTGAGGGCGCCCGCTCCATGATGTTCGCCTGCCTGGTTATCGGTATGGGCCGCGGCATCCTGGTAGTTATGGAGGACGGCATGATTTTCCACACCATTTTGAATGCGCTTGCCGGCATCCTCTCCATTCTTCCCAGCTCTCTGATCGCTGTGGGAATGTTTGTCATCAATATTGTTATCAACTTCTTCGTTCCCTCAGGCAGCGGCCTTGCAGCCCTGGTTATGCCCCTGATGGGCCCCCTGGCTCAGATGACCGGCATCACCGCTCAGACCGCGGTTGTGGCCTTCCAGTGTGCGGCAGGCTTCTCCGACTGTGTGATTCCTACCAGCTCCACCACCAACGCCTGTATCGGAGCCGGCGGCGTCAACTTCCTCCAGTGGATCCGCTTCGCCGGAAAGCTTGCCCTGATTGAGTGGGGACTGAGCATTGTATTTATCGTGATCGCGACTATGATTCATCTGGCATAAGGTCTAACATTTAGATAAGCCAGCACATCTATTGCTAAAGGGGAGCCATTTTCCGGAGAATTTCCTGAAAATGGCTCCTCAAAGTTTTTCTAATACCGCTCGTAAAATTACAACTTTTACACACAGCTCCCCCCGCGCTATACTTAAATCAATAATGGCGGCAGTCTCTGTCTGCCGCAGCAAGACACATGCGCCTGTGCATTCAGCTCCCTCTCCGCAGCGGGCCTTGAATGCCTGGCAGAAGGAGGTTTTATGGAATCGTATGACGTAACAATCATCGGCGCCGGCGTGGTGGGCTGCGCCGTGGCCAGGGAGGCGTCCCGGCTGTCCTTAAGGATTGCGGTCCTGGAAAAGGAGCTGGACGTGGCCTGCGGCAATTCCAGCCGCAACACCGGCATGCTCCACGCCGGCTTCACCTACGCCCCGGGATCCCTGAAGGCGGCCTGCGCCGTGGAGGGCAACCAAGAATTTGACCAGGTGGCAGAGGAGCTTGACGTCCCCTTTAAGCGCACCGGCAAGCTGGTGGTGGGCTTTGACGAGAAGGACGAGGCCAACATTCTCAAGTTCAAGAGGATCGGCGAGATCAACGGAGTCAAGGGCATGGAAATGATCGATCGGAAGCAGATGGACGCCATCGATCCCAATGCGGGCGGAAGCTTTGCCATGTACGTGCCGTCCTCCGGCATCCTGGATCCCATGCAGTACACCATCGCCCTGGCAGAGAACGCCTGCAAAAACGGCGTCTCCTTCCGCTTCGGCCATAGGGTTGAGCGCATCGACCGGCTGGAGGACGGCTGGATGATCCATACCTCCCAGGGGGATGTGAGGACCAAGTGGGTCATCAACTGCGCAGGCATGTACGCCTCCCAGATCTCCGCCATGCTGGGCTATCCGGATTACCCAGTGCGGGGCTTCAAGGGGGAGTACTATGTCCTGGACAAGAAGGCGGGACGAAATATGCCCATCCCCATCTACCCGGCTCCCAATGAGAAGGGCGGCTTTGCCACCCACGCCACCCCCACGATCGATGGAAATGTACTCATCGGACCTGACTCCTACCTGACAGATGATTTTGAGGACTACAAGGTGACGAAGGAGCACATGGACGGCCTCTATCGGGACGGCTTAAAGATGTTTAAGGAGATGAAGCGGGAGTACTTCATCCGAAATTTTGCCGGAATCCGCTGGAAGATCTATGACCCAGCCACCGGAGAGAACAAGGATTTCGTCCTGGAGTCCGATGACGCCAACCCCTTCACCGTGAATCTGGTGGGCATCGAATCCCCCGGCATCACCTGCGCTCTCCCCTTGGCGAGGCGGGCTGTGGCCATCCTAAGGGAAAAGGAGCAGCCTGCTCCCAACCCGGACTTCAATCCCCGCCGGGAGGGTATCCGCCGGTTCTCCGAGATGAGCCTTGCGGAAAAGGAGGCGGCTGTGGCCGCGGATCCCAACTACGGCGAGATTATCTGCCGCTGTGAGACGGTGACCCGGGCGGAGATCCTGAAGGCCATCCACAATCCATTGGGCGTCCACACGGTCACCGGCATCAAGAACCGCACCCGGGCCACCATGGGCCGCTGCCAGGGCGGCTACTGCGAGACCCGGATTACCCAGATGATCGAGGAGGAGCTTGGCATCCTGGAGACAGAGGTGCGCTACTCAAAGGCAGGCTCCTATATGTTTACAGGAAAGGTGAGGTGAGAGGCATGAGACAGGCAGCAGCAGTAATCATCGGCGGCGGTCCGGCGGGACTTGCCGCAGCGGCAGAGCTTTACAAGAAGGGCATCCGGGACGTTCTCATCCTGGAGCGTGAGAAAAGCCTGGGCGGCATCCTCCGCCAGTGCATTCACGACGGCTTCGGCCTGACCCGGTTTGGGGAGACGCTGAGCGGCCCGGAGTACGCCCAGCGCTTTATCGATATGATAGAAGAGATGAAAATTCCCTATGTGACGGACACCACGGTTCTCTCCATCACTCCTGACAAGAGAATCCTTGCGGCCTCCAGGGAGGGGATCCTGGAGATCCAGGCAAAGGCCGTAATCCTGGCCATGGGCTGCCGGGAGCGGACCCGGGGCGCCATCAGCATTCCCGGGGAGCGCCCCGCCGGCGTCTACACTGCGGGCGTGGCCCAGTCCTACATCAACCTCCACAACAAGATGGTGGGAAGGGAGGTCGTGATTTTGGGCTCCGGGGACATCGGCATGATCATGGCCCGGCGGCTCACCCTGGAGGGCGCCCATGTACAGGCGGTTTTTGAGCTTCAGCCCTACTCCAGCGGCCTCCCAAGGAACATCGAGCAGTGCCTGCGTGACTATGACATTCCCCTGTATCTAAGCCACACGGTGACGGACATTCTGGGCAGGGAGCGCCTAGAGGGCGTGGTGGTCTCCCAGGTGGACGAGCACCTGCAGCCCATTCCCGGCACGGAAAAGACCTACGCCTGCGACACCCTGATTCTCTCTGTAGGCCTGATTCCGGAAAATGAGCTCTCCCTGGGTGCCGGTGTGGTTCTGGACAATCGAAGCAAGGGGGCCATCGTGGATGAAAGCTATCAGACCAGCGTGGAGGGAATTTTCGCCGCCGGCAACGTGCTCCACGTCCATGACCTGGTGGACTTTGTATCCGGGGAGGCAGAGCGCCTGGCTGACGCAGCGGCAGCCTACATAGAGGAGGGCTCTCTGCCGTCCTGCGCCCTGGACGTGGTTACGGACGGAAACGTAACCCACACCATCCCCCAGAGAATCAGCGGAACCAAATCCTTCCTCCTCTCCCTGCGGGTGAGAAGGCCCATGAAGGACTGCGAGATCCAGATCTGCCAGGGCGGACAGATAATCAAGAGAAGGAAATTTAAAAAGGCCATCCCCGCGGAGATGATTCAGATCCCCGTAGATAAGGCCAGCTTAAACAGCACAGAGAATCTGGAGGTGAAGGTGGTATGCTGAGAGAATTTACCTGTATTATGTGCCCCTTGGGCTGCAGCCTGGAGGTCACAGAGGAAAATGGCCAAGTTATCGATGTGAAGGGAAATACCTGCCCCAAGGGAAGGGAATACGCCGTTCAGGAGGTCACGGCCCCCATGCGCAATATCGCCAGCTCCATAAGGATTGACGGCGGGGAGCTGCCGCTGGCCAGCGTCCGTCTCTCCGCTCCCATTCCCAAGAAGGATATCTTCCGGGCCATGGAGGAGATTCGGAAGGTGCATCTTCCGGCTCCGGTTTATATCGGAGATGTAGTCATCTCCCATCTTTTGGGAACAGAGGCAGATGTGATCGTGACAAAGAATGTGAAGGAGGCATCCGTATGAAGGTAGTACAGGGAGGAACCGTATCCCGCTTATTAAAGGACGTGCAGATTCCGGAAATGTTCCACGCCAGGCAGACATTTCCCCGCGAAGCTATAAACCCCCAGGATATCCCGGCCATCGTGGAGGCCCAGATCGCCCAGCCGGAATTTTCCGCCAAAATAAAGCCCGGCATGCGCATCGCCATCACGGCGGGCAGCCGGGGAATCCGAAATGTAGATATCATCACGAAAGCGGTGGTGGACGCGGTAAAGCGCAGGGGCGCCTCCCCCTTCATCGTCCCGGCCATGGGAAGCCACGGCGGGGCCACCGCCGAAGGCCAGCGGGAGATCCTGGCGAGCTACAGCATCACGGAGGAAACCATGGGCTGCCCCATCCTCTCCTCCATGGAGGTGGCGGAGCTTGGCTATTCCTCCCTGGGCCGGAGGGTGGTCCTGGACAAAAACGCCTATGAGTCCGACGGCATCATCATCTCCTGCCGCCTAAAGCCCCACAACGCCTTTCGGGGCACCCATGAGAGCGGTCCCTGCAAGATGATGACCGTAGGCCTGGGCAAGCAGGTGGGCGCCTCCATCGTCCACGGGGACGGCATGGGAAATATCGCCAAGAACATCCCCACCATGGCCCAGGTGGTCCTGGACAAGGCCCCCATTCTCTTTGCCATTCCCTGCATTGAGAACGCCTACGACGAGACCTGCCGCATAGAGGCCATTCTCCCGGAAAATATCCTGGAGCGTGAGGCCGAGCTCTTAAAATTCGCCTTTGCCAACATGCCCAGCCTCCTGGTGGGCCAGGGCGATGTGCTGGTGGTTGACAGCATAGGCAAGAACTTCAGCGGCACGGGAGTGGACCCCAACATCACAGGAACCTTTTCCACAGAGTATGCCAAGGGCGGCATCCAGGTGCAGCGGACCTGCTTCCTCAACCTGACGGAGGAATCCCACGGCAATGCCCTGGGCTGCGGCCTGGCCAGCGCCATCACGAGGAAGATCTTCGACGAGATGGACATCGAGAAGATGTATCCCAACTGCATCACCAGCACCGTCCTCAGCTCCGCCCGCATCCCCTGCGTAGTGGCCACGGACAAGGAGGCCATCCAGCTGTGCATCAAGACCCTAAACGGCCTGGGAGACGCCCCGGTGCGCATGGTGCGGATCGAAAACAGCCTGCACATTGACGCCATTATGCTCTCCGCCGCCTACTATGAGGACGTGAAGGCCGGAAAATATCCAGGCCTTGAGGCCTTGGACGCCCCGGCGCCGCTGGCATTTGATGCGCAGGATAATGTGGTGACGCCGGTGCGGATCGAAGGGCTGTAATTCAAAGCTTCTTTGTGTCCAGTCTTTTGCTGATTCCTGCCACCACGCCGCTCAAGGCGAGAAGCGCCATGGCGTTGGGGATCACCATCAGCCCGTTAAAGAAGTCCGCCAGAGCCCAGACCAGGTCCACCTTCAAGGCAGAGCCAATGACGATGAACACCACCACCAGCAGTGAATATACTCTGGCTGCCTTCTTTCCAAACAGATACTCCGCATTGATCTGACCGAAGAAGTGCCAGCCAAGGATCGTGGAGTATGCAAAAAACAGAAGGCATACCGCCACAAAGATCAGCCCCAGCGGCCCAAAGCTCTGCATGAAGGCCTCCTGGGTCAGCGCTGTTCCGTCCTTGCCGCTGGCCATCGCCCCGGTTGTCAGGATGGAAAACACGGTGAGGTTCAGGATAATAAAGGTATCGATAAACACACTGATCATAGCACAGAGTCCCTGATGATGGGGGCTCTTTGCTTTTGCCCTGGCGTGGGCGTGGGGTGTGGAGCCCATGCCTGCCTCGTTGGAGAAAAGGCCACGGGCTACGCCGTAGCGGATGGCCTCCCGCACGGTGATGCCGGCGCCGGCGCCCACCACGGCGTCCGGCTGGAAGGCACCCACGAGAATCAGGCGGAGGGCCTCCGGAAGATGGGTGATGTGCATTCCAATGAGAATCAGGCTTCCCACAATGTAAAAGCCAGCCATCACCGGCACCAGCTTTTCCACCACGGAGGCCAGCCGCTTTGTGCCTCCCAGGAAGATAAACAGCGACAGCAGGGCGATCACAGCCCCCACGGCCACCGGCGGCACATTGATGTGATAATAGGTAAACACCTCAGAAAATGCCGCTCCGATGGAGTTGGACTGGACCATATTGCCCATAAAGCCCAGTGCCAGGATGATAAATACGGCAAAGCAGCCTGCCAAAATCCGGCCAAATCTGCCCTTGAACGCGGCCTTTATATAGTACACCGGGCCGCCCGTCACCTGTCCGTCCACCTCGGTTTTATACTCCTGGGCCAGAACCGCCTCAGAATAGATGGTGGCCATGCCGAAAAATGCGCTGACCCACATCCAGAAGATGGCTCCCGGCCCGCCGCCGATCAGGGCCGTGGCGGCTCCCGCCAGATTGCCCGTTCCCACCTGGGCTGCAATCGCAGTGGCTAATGACTGAAATGGCGTCATCTCGCCCTTCTCATGCTTCTCGCCCTTCATGCTGAAATTTCCGAACACCAGACGGCAGCCCTGGCCAAACCGCCTTATCTGAATGAACCTCAGCCGGATCGTGTAGTAGATGCCTGTGCCCACCAAAATCACGATCAGAAGGAAGCTCATCAAAAAATCTGTTCCCTTTTCCACCAATGCCTGCAGTAAATCCATGTTTCATTCCTCCTCTTGGATGCTTATCCGCATGCGCGTTCCAGCCGCGCACGCACAAAAATAAGAGCTGACTTCCATCAGCTCTCCAAAGAGTAGAACATTTGCATACAATGGGCTTTACAATGTCTCCCATTGTCCTTTTTGTATGCCCTGTCCTTTTGCCTGAGAGATCGGCCCCGCGCCCCTGCACGCGGCTGCCTTACACCTTCGGCGCTCCTTTCGGAGACTCTCCAGAGTGTCCCGCCCTCCGGTGAGAGCGGAACGATATTTACTGTAGCACAAAACGCCTGATTTTACAACTGTTTTCTCAGACAATCGAAAAAAGCCTCAGTACGCCTCCCGCGATGGATACAGCCACCAGAATGGAAGCCAGCTGTCTCTTTTCCTCTCCCTCTGCCCCTGCGCAGACCACGATTCCCGCTGCGCTCATCAGGCCGAGCCCCCAGGCTGCTATCTGACCCCCAATCCAGTTTCCCGGAAGGGAAAGTCCGTGAAATGCGGCAATGCACATTCCCCAGGCTCCCATTATATACAGGCAGATCTTCTGTCCCTTCTCCTCCTTCAGCAAAAATAACAGCAGTATCCCCAAGACACTGACCACAGATACCGCCGCGAACAAAACTGCAAATATTCCTATCGCCATATTCATTTCCTCCTTGCTCTCTGTTATGGCTTCATCCTATCAGGCCACTATAAATAATCCATCAAGAGAACCTAAAGTTTTCTTAAAAGTGTTGCTTTTTTCCAGGAAATGTTATATAAATGATATGAGGTGTTATGGTTTCCCTTAAACCATATCCCTCATCCTTATTAATTATTTATACTCCCCTTGAGTAAAGGCCAGGATAGCTCCCCTATCCTGGCCTTTCTCTTTCCCTTATGCCAGAACAGCCCGGGAGATCCTCCCGAGCTGTTCTCTATCCCTTATATCAAAAATCCGTTCCTGCCTCTGTCATCCCAATACATTGGTAATCCTTACTGGAGTCCTATAATTCCAAGGGGAGGTCTTGATGCCCGTCCGCTCCGTGGAGGCGTGCACCACCTGTCCATTCCCTATGTACATCGCCACATGATCAATGCTGTTCACACTTCCTCCGTAGAACAGCAGATCACCTGGCTGCATCTGATCTGCACTTACCGGAACCCCCTGAGAAGCCTGTCCCCTGGAGGAGCGGTTCAGCGTGACACCCGCTCCGTACTGGAGCACATAGCGGGTAAAGCCTGAGCAGTCCACTCCCACATGGGGATCTGTCCCGCCGTACATATACCGCCCGCCCACAAATTGAAGGGCAAAATCAACCAGCCTCTGGCGGCGATAGCTCTGCGAGGACTCTATGGCCTCCTGCTGAATCTGGGCCAGCTCCTCTGCATCCACCTCCTCCAGCTGCACATTCTCTGCCATCGGAAGGTAGCCCTCCGTGTCGTTAACCCGAACCTTCAGCCAGCCGCCTCCCATATCCTCAAGTACCTCATAGGCATTTCCCGCTTCAGCTGTCAGAAGGACCTCCTCCGTATCAAGACTTTTATTAATATTCACCGTCTCTGACGTGATTGATGCTGCATATGTGCCGGCTGTGAAGCCCGGTCCGATGGATGCCATCGCTGTAAGCGGACTCCCAGCCATAAAAGCCCCGCACAGCACGCCCGCCGCCAGCAATGTCCGAATTCTGTCTCTCATATATGTCCTCCCTGTCTGGGTCTATCGTAAAAGTCGTATTTGTTACGTAATTGTTACAAACGTTACGAATGTATTATATCACAATTCGCTCTCAAGTCAACCCATTCAGAAATTCTTAATATTTTCGTCATATTTAAAAGCTCCCTGTTCCCAGAAGCATCGCCGCCTCCGGAAACAGGGAGCTTTTCTCCGTCTATCTCAATTTTTATATTCCTACCTTCGTGATCCTGTAAAAATCCATACAATCAGAAGAATCAAAAGAATCGGCCATGTCCAGGACAAAATAAGCCCTGCCAGCCCCACAATGCCAAAAACAAACGTCAGAAGCAGAAGGATAACAAGAAACACCGCCAGCCCTGTCACAAGCCGGGCCTTCCATCCATTTAAGCTTACATAATGTATATTCCGATGCGTCTCCTCCCGATAAGCCTCCTGACCGCTGGGGTCTTGGGACGATCCGGCGTCCCCGTCATACACGGTCCCGGACCCGTAGGTCTCATATCCGTCCGGCCGGTCCTCCGTGTCGAAGGCCGCATCCACAATAGTCCTCGCAATGATCCTGGGGCCGCCTAAGGACTCTATAACCGCATCCTCCGAAGCGCCATTGGCCATCTCCTGGGAAATATACGAATCATAATAGCTCAGATTCTCCTGTATCACAGAATAGGGGACCCGCCCCTCCAGCTCTGACCGCAGCCCCTGCAAAAATTCCGCCTTGCTCATCATTCAATCCTTTCTTTTATAGTGCCCTCCCTGTAGGCCGCCACCAGCTCCTTTAAATCCTCAATCTGCTCCTTCAGCTCCCGGCCCTTGTCCGTATCCGCCACCATCACCCGGCTGGTCATCTTCTCCACCACGGAGACCTTGGGCGTGTTCTCCTTTCTCGGATCATAGGGCATGTGCTCTGCCAAGGCCAGATGGTGGGAATTATAAATCAATGTGTAGCCTGCGATGCCCGTGGTGCTCTGATAGGCCTTGGAAAGCCCGCCGTCAATGATAAAGAGCTTTCCGCCTGCCTTTACAGGCTTCTCTCCGTCCTTCATCTTCACCGGCACATGGCCATTGATAATGTGGGAGCCCTCCTCCGGCAGCCCAAATTCCTGCAGAATGCGCCTGCAGAACTCCTCCTTCTGGCTCAGCTGATAATAAGGATTCATGGTCTCCTTGTGCGTGCTCTTATCCTCCACAAAATAATGCTCAAAGGTGGTAATCTTATCCTTTCCGAACACCGGCGACTTGGCTCCGCACCACAGATACCACATCAGGTCCACTGCGTCCTCCTTTCCTGGGGCGCCCTCCGGCATAAAATACGCGTTCTGTACCTGCTTGTCAAAATAATCCATGAGATTCTTTCCGCAGTATGTCTTCCCATCCACCATTATAGACGCAAAGGAGCCGTCCTTTTCCATCGGAATGCATCCATGATACAGCAGATTGGAATTATAGCATTTATAGATTCCTCCATGGGAATACAGAAAGCGCACATGCTTATGGAGCAGATCGCTGTGCCGGAAGGAGGCCGAAAGCGTCCGCAGCAGCATCTCCTCCCCCTCGGTGAGCTTCAGCGGATTCTGGGGATCAATGGTTGGGAAATTCATATCCAGCATGGGATACGTCTTCCCCTCCACCGTTACCGTTCCATTTTCAAAATCCACCGCGGACAGCAGCTGCCTCTTGTCCATCTCATATTCCGGATGGCGGCGGATCATATCGCCCTCCACCTTGAACTGAATCACAGCAATTGCCTTGTGCATCTTGGCTGCCAGACCGGGGTCCACCGCATCATATATATTTTCATCCAAAATCTTCGGCATAAACCGCTTGCAGGGATCATCCTGGTATACCTTCGCCGCAAACATGGACAGAGGCCGCAGATTGATGCCGTAGCCGTCCTCAAGCACGTCAAAGCTGTTGTAGCTGATGGCGATCCGAAGCACATTGCAGATGCAGGCCAGATTCCCTGTAGCCGCCCCCATCCAGGAAATGTCATGATTTCCCCACTGAATATCCACATCGTGGAAATTCATCAGCTCCTGCATAATAATGTCAGCCCGGGGCCCTCGGTCGAAAATATCCCCGATGATATGCAGATTGTCAATGGTCAGGTTCTGGATCAGGCGGCACAGGGCAGCGATAAATTTGTCCCCAATCCCCGTGCTGATCACAGAGTGAATAATCTCATCGTAATACAGCTTTTTATTCTCATCATTGTAATCCACATGGAGGAGCTCATCAATGGCGTAGGCAAATTCCTTCGGCATCTTCTTGCGAACCTTCGAGCGCGTATACTTGGAGGACACCTCCCTGCAGATCTGCACCAAGCGGTAGATGGTAATCTTCTGCCAATCCTCCGAATAGGTCCCCTGCTTTTTCAGCCGGGCAAGGCTCCGCTCCGGATAGTAAATCAGATTGGCGATGCGGATCTGCTCATCCTCCGGAATCAAATGGCCAAAGGTAGCCTTGATCTTCTCTCTGGTAATTCCTGAGGATGATCGCAGCAGATGGATAAACGCCTCATACTCCCCGTGGAGATCACTAAAAAAATACTCCGTCCCCTTGGGCAGGCTGCAGATCGCCATCAAATTTACAATCTCCCCCGCCGCCTCCCTCACAGACGGGTACTCCCTTGCAAGCAGCTTTAAATATGCCAAATCCCTCATAAATCAATCCTCTCCTCCCAGCCTCAAAATACGTACCGCCGCAGTGCGGCCTCTTTTTGGAGCAGGCCATGCCGTCCCTAGAGCATCTCCGGCATCCCGCTGCCTGATCTGTTACCATTCTATCATGCTATACCCAAATCTGCAAGAAACCCTTCTTGTTTCCGCGTGCCAAGTATGCTAAGATAGTCTTAAAAAATGGGAGGTGCAGTATGGAAGAATTATACGTATTCGGAACCGGCAACGCCCAGGCGGTCCGCTGCTACAATACCTGCTTTGCCATAAAGGACGGAGAAGAATTCTTTATGGTGGACGCCGGGGGAGGCAACGGCATTCTGGGAATCCTGGAGCAGATGCAGGTGGACTTAAGCCGCATCCACCATATTTTTGTAACCCACGAGCACACGGATCACATCCTGGGCATTGTGTGGATGGTCCGCATGATTGCCACCGCCATGAAAAAAGGCACCTATGAGGGCACCCTGCAGATCTACTGCCATCCGGACCTGACTGACACCATCTCCACTCTATGCCGCCTGACCCTTCAGAGCAAATTCTATAAAATGATTGGGGACCGAATCTTTCTCGTCCCAGTGGAGGATGGAGAGACCGTCCACATCTTGAACTACGATGTGACCTTCTTCGACATTCTCTCCACCAAGGCCAAGCAGTTCGGCTTCACCACCGTGCTGAACAATGGCCGGAAGCTTACCTGTGCCGGGGATGAGCCCTTGAATCCAGACTGCCTCCGCTATGTGGAGGAAAGCCACTGGCTTCTCCACGAGGCATTCTGCCTCTATGAGGATCGGGACATCTTCAAGCCCTATGAGAAGCATCACAGCACGGTCAAGGAGGCCTGCGAGCTGGCGGAGAGCCTCCATATTCCCAGCCTTGTCCTGTGGCACACAGAGGACAAAAGGCCCGCCTGCCGCAAGGAGCTCTACACCGCAGAGGGACGTCAGTATTACTCGGGCAATCTTTTCGTCCCAGATGACAGGGAGATTATCCCGCTGTAGGCCTTTCCCGTTTTCTCGTATCCCAGCACACCGCAGGCACCTCTGCCTGCCGACGGACGGCCCCGCTGCAGCTGCAGCCGGGGCCGTCCAAAATTTTGGTTTTCTGAATTTTAGTTTCCTGCCTGCAGGGCCAGCTGATAGACCTCCATCATCTCAGCCTTTCCAAGGACCTTGATCCCCGGAAGAGTCCGCTTGCCATAGTTGGTGCACTTAACCGCCATCTCCTCGATCTTCTCCGGCTCCACATCGAGCTCCTTAAGGCTTGTGGGCATGCCTATGCTCTTAAAGAAATCCTCCGTGGCCTGAATACCTGCCAGCGCCGTCTTCATAGGATCCTCAAAATTCATATCCAGGTTCCACACATTCACCGCGTACTGGGCAAAACGGTTCACATTTCCATCGCACACATACCGCGCCCAGGACGGCCACAGGGCCGAGAGGCCGGCGCCGTGGGCAATCCTCGGGTACATGCCGGAGAGCTCATGCTCCAGCTGGTGCACCTGCATAAAGAAGTTCCTTCCAAGCCCTGTAAGATTATTGTGAGATAGGCTTCCCGCCCACATCAGGGATGCTCTGGCCTCATAATTTTCCGGCTCCTTATCCGCCGTCCGGCCAGCCTCGATCACCGTTTTCAGCAGTCCCTCCGCGATCCGGTCTGTGAGAGGCGTATCCTGACCCAGGCCAAAATAGCGCTCCAGCGTGTGCATCATGATATCCACCGTGCCGCAGCCTGTCTGAAATTTGCTGACCGTATAGGTGAGCTCAGGATTTAAAATAGAAAACAGCGGGCGGTGGGTCACACTGTTAAATCCGCGCTTCAGCCCCTGCTCCTCATTGGTGATCACGCAGGAGGCGCTCATCTCGCTCCCTGAGGCTGACAGCGTCAGGATTACGCCCACCGGAAGCGCCTTTTTCGGTGCTCCCTGGCCAAGGAAGAAATTCCACACATCCGTATCAGGATTTCCCACGCCATCCGCAATGCACTTGGATGAATCAATCACACTTCCGCCGCCCACGGCAAGAACCAAATCCACGCCCTCCCTCTGGCAGAGAGCGATTCCCTCCTTTGCCATGGCAAGGGTCGGATTTGCCTGAACGCCGCCAAGCATCACATAATCAATTCCCTCTGCCTTAAGAGCATCTGTCACCTGGTCCAGAAGTCCGCTCTTCTTCGCGCTGGCACCGCCAAAATGCACCAGCACCTTCTTGAAGCCGTACTCCTTCACTATCTTTCCCACCTGCTTCTGGGTGTCCTTCCCAAAGATCATACGGGTTGGTGTATAAAACTCAAAATCCAGCATTCTCTTCCTCCTCACCCATGCCGCCTTCACTCCTATCCGGCATGCTTTTTGTTCTATCATACCATTCTTTTCCAGGAAACTCAATCAGGTTTTTTCCGCATTGTCTCTCACATAATCCCTTCCCGTGAAACATAAAATACTTATAACCGTTTAAAGCAGCGGCCGCCTAGAGGCCGCCCCAAAGGAGGCTTGTCCCATGAGATTCTGGAAGCGTCTGAGACAGTATTTCCCGTTCCAGTCCAAACGCATTATATATGGCGAAATCACTCTGCTCACCCTGCTCTGCCTGCTTCTATTGTGTCAAAGCGGAGGATCCCCAAGGGCCGTCCTCTCCACGGCCCTCCGCCTGGCCGCCGGGCCAGACGCCTCCGGCAGCGGGGCCTCTGATGCCTCCCCAGCTCCCGGCACATCCTCCCCTCAGACAGACTATATCAAATGGGTGGACTTCACTGTCCCCTATGAGGCCCTGAACAAGGCCTTCCGCTATGACGTGGACACCTGCCAGGCGCCTGTCCATCTAAACTGGGTAAACCTCCTAGCCTATCTGGGGGCCCTCTACGGCGGCGATTTTTCCAAATACAGCCCCAAGGATCTGGATGTAGCAGCAGCCCGGCTCACAAGCGGCGAAATCACCATGGAGGAACTGACAAGGGACATGAAATACTACCCCTATTACCGGGAGGCCTACGGAGCCGTTCTGGACGGCATGGTGGGCCAATTCCAGGCGGAGATTCCGAAAAGCGAAGCCCCCGGCGCCTACCTGCCGTCCGGGGTGGACGGAGGGGCTCCGGGGGATCCAGAAACCATATGGGTGACCAAATACGGCTTAAAGTCCTTCTTTCCCCTGGCCAAGGGATTTCCCTACACGGATTACGACGACTTCGGCGCTTCCCGCAGCTACGGCTACAAGCGCCGCCATCTGGGACACGACATGATGGGCCAGGTGGGAACCCCCATCATCGCGGTGGAATCCGGCTATGTGGAGGCCATGGGCTGGAACCAGTACGGCGGCTGGCGCCTGGGCATCCGAAGCCTGGATAAAAAGCGCTATTACTACTACGCCCACCTCCGCCAAAACTATCCCTACCAGTCCGGCCTGAAGGAGGGCAGCCTGGTACAGGCCGGGGATGTGATCGGCTACCTCGGACGGACCGGCTACAGCGCCGCGGAAAACACCAACAACATCGAGACCGCCCATCTGCATTTCGGTCTGGAGCTCATCTTCGACGAGTCCCAGAAGGACAGTGAAAATGAGATCTGGGTGGACTGCTACGACCTGGTCCAATTTCTCCGCATGAATCAGAGCGAGGTCTATAAGGTGGAGGGCACCAAGGAATGGAAGCGGAAATATGGGACGAAGGACACGCCCGCCGGGCAAAATTCCAGCGGGCAGAGCCGCCCCAGCCAGCCCCCGTCCCCCTAGGCCCCTGCAGACTGACTAGGCATCCAGCCCGTGGATAAACAGCCCGCTCCGAAGCTTGGGCTCAAACCAGGTGGATTTGGGCGGCATCAGCCGCCCGGCATCCGCCACAGCTAAGAGCTCCTCCATGGAGGTGGGATACATGGAAAACGCTGCCCGCATATCCTGCCGCGTTCTCCGTTCCAGCTCCCCAAGCCCCCGGATCCCGCCCACAAAATCAATCCGCTTGTCCGTGCGGGGATCCTGTATGCCCAGCACTGGCTCCAGCAGGTAATCCTGGAGAATGGATACGTCCAGCCCCTTCACCGGATCCCTGCTGCGGCAGGCCTCCCGGGCCCTTAAGGCATACCAGGTCCCATCTAAAAGCATTCCAAAGGTCCCCTTCTCCCTCGGCGCATACGCCTCTGCCCCCAAGCGCTCCACCTCAAAATTCTTCTCAGCGGCCTTCAAAAATTCTGTCTCGTCCAGCCCATTTAGATCCCGCACCACCCGATTGTAGGGCAGAATATGCAGCTCCTCGTCGGGAAAGAGCACGGAGAGGAAGTAATTAAAGGGCTCCTCCCCCGTATAATCCGGGTGCTCCTTCCTGCGCTTAAGCCCCACCCTCACAGCGGAGGCCGCCCGGTGATGGCCATCCGCGATATAGAGGGCGGGAACCCGTCCGAAGGCGGCCTCCAGGGCGGCGCAGATCTCCGGATCGGCTGTCCGCCATACCCGATGCCCCACGCCGTCCTCCGTGACAAAGTCATAAATAGGCGCCTGGCTCTTCACCCGAGCCTTCAGCCTGCGGATCTCCTCGTCCTGCCGGTAGGCCAGGAAAATCGGCCCTGTCTGGGCATTCATGCGGTCCACATGGCGGATCCGGTCCTGCTCCTTCTCCTCCCGGGTATTCTCATGCTTCTTGATCACATTTCCCAGGTAATCGTCAATGGCACAGCAGGCCACAACCCCGGTCTGGCTCCTCCCGTCCATGGTCAGCTCATACAAAAAATAGCAGGGCTTCTCCTCCCGGACAAACACGCCCTGTGCAAGCTCCCTGTCAAAGAGCTCACGGGCCTTGTCATAGACCCTGTCGTCATACATATCCACATTTTCTGCAAACTGCGTCTCCGGCCGGTCGATGTTCAAAAATAAAAGAGGACGCCCCGCCACTGCCTGGCGGGCTTCCTCTCTGTCATACACATCGTAAGGCAGGGCCGCCACCTGGGCCGCCCTGTCCTCTCTTGGCCGGATGCAGTAAAAAGGCTTTACAGCTGCCATCTGCTTCTCCTCTTTTCCTTACACTTACTTCACCACGCGCACCCGCAGCACGCCGTCGATAGCCGCCAGCTTCTCCACCGCAGCAGTCTCAGGCCTGTGCTCCAGATCCAAAAGGGTGTAGGCATACTTATCCCGGCTCTTGTTTGTCATATCAGAAATATTCACGCCCTGCTCTGCCAGAATTCCTGTGATCTGGCCGATCATGTTGGGAATATTTCTGTGAAGCACTGCAAGCCGGCAGGCCGCATGGCACTCTCCCATATCACAGGCCGGATAATTCACAGAGTTCTTGATGTTTCCGTTCTCAATATAATCGGTCAGCTCCTGGACCGCCATCACCGCACAGTTGTCCTCAGACTCCTTGGTAGAGGCCCCCAGATGGGGAAGCAGGATCACATTCTGCATATGAGCCACCTTGGGATTGGGGAAATCGCTCACATAGCGGTGCACCCTTCCAGACTCCAGGGCAGCGGCCATGGCATCATCATCCACCAGCGTATCCCTGGCAAAATTCAGCACCACTGCCCCGTCCTTCATCATATCCAGCTTTTCCTTATTGATCATGCCGCGGGTGGTATCCGTCAGGGGCACATGGATGGTGATATAGTCGCACTCCTGGAAAATCACATCCACATTGGTGATGTGCTTTACGTTGCGGGAGAGCCGCCACGCTGCGTTCACGGACATAAAGGGATCATAGCCGTACACATCCATCCCCAGATGAATCGCTGTGTTTGCCACCTCTGCTCCGATCGCACCCAGACCGATAACGCCCAGCTTCTTGCCCTGGATCTCACAGCCCGCGAAGGCCTTCTTGCTCTTCTCTGTATCCTTGGTGATATTGGCGTCCTCCGCGTTTTCCTTACACCAATTAAGGCCCCCTGCGATATCTCTGGATGCCATGAGCAGGCCTGCAATCACAAGCTCCTTCACGCCGTTGGCATTGGCGCCAGGGGTATTGAATACCACAATTCCCTTTTCCGCACATGCATCCAGCGGAATATTGTTCACGCCAGCCCCCGCGCGGCCAATCGCGAGAAGTCCTTCCGGAAGCTCCATCTCATGCATGGAGGCGCTTCGCACCAGAATGCCGTCCGCCTCCGCCAATGTATCCGTCAGCTCGTAATCTGCAGGAAATAATTCTGTCCCGCAGGAAGCGATTTTATTTAAGCAATGTATCCTTTTCATAATCCGCTCCTCCTCTCATCAGCCATTCTTCTTCTCAAAGGCATCCATGAACTCTACCAGCTTCTCCACGCCCTCGATTGGCATCGCGTTGTAGATGCTGGCCCGCATGCCGCCCACGGTCCTATGGCCCTTCAGGTTCTCAAGGCCCGCTGCCTTGGACTCCTTTACAAAGAGGGCATCCAGCTCGTCACTGCCTGTGACAAAGGGAACATTCATCAGAGAGCGGTCCTTCTTCTCCACCGTTCCCTTAAAGAGCCTGCTCTGATCCAGGAAATCATAGAGGAGCTTTGCCTTCTTCTCGTTGTACTCCTTCATGGCTGCCAGGCCGCCTCTGGCCTTCAGCCACTTAAACACCTTGCCGCACATATAGATACCATAGGTGGGCGGCGTATTGTACAGAGAGTCCGCATCTGCATGGGTCTTATAGCGCAGCATGGTAGGCGTTCCCTCCAGCACGTCCTCGCGGATCAGATCCTCGCGGATAATCACAATCACGGTTCCCGCAGGGCCTACATTCTTCTGGGCGCCGGCAAAAATCAGGCCGTATTTCGTCACGTCTACCGGCTCGGAGAGGAAGCAGGAGGACTGGTCCGCCACCAGGTCCTTGCCCTTGGTGTTGGGAAGGGTCCAGAACTTGGTGCCGTAGATTGTATTGTTCTCACAGATATAGACGTAGTCCGCATCCTCTGAAATGGGCAGATCGGAGCAGTCCGGTATATAGGAAAAGGTCTTATCCGCACTGGAGGCTGCCGCGTTGGCCTTTCCAAAAAGGCCTGCCTCCTTGTGAGCCTTCTTCGCCCACTGTCCCGTGATGATATAATCCGCCACCCGGTTCTTCATCAGGTTCATGGGCACCATGGCAAACTGCTGGGAGGCACCGCCCTGAAGGAAGAGCACCTTATAGTTATCTGGCACGGAGAGCAGGTCCCGCAGATCTGCCTCTGCCTCTTTAATGATCGTGTCATACGCCTTTGACCGATGGCTCATCTCCATCACAGACATGCCGGTTCCCTTATAGTCCAGCATCTCCTGGGCGGCCTCTTTTAAGACCTCCTCCGGCAAAACTGCCGGTCCGGCCGAAAAATTATACACTCTGCTCATTTCATTCTCCTCCTCTTATTCACCGTTGTAAAGTGTTAAACCCTACTATACACCGTTTTCAATTAATTTTCAAGTCCATATCGTCAAAAGCGTCTGCAATGGGAGCTCCCGGGGATACCATGGGGAACACCTTCTCGTCGCAGCTGATCTGACAGTCAATGAGAACCGGAATATTGAGGGAAATGGCCTCCCGCAGCACAGGCTCCAGCTCCTCCTTCTGGGTCACCCGGTATGCCTTGGCCCCCAGGGCCTCCGCAAGCTTTACAAAGTCCACGGAATCGTTGAGGATAGTCTGGGAATAGCGCTTGCCGTAGAAGAGGGTCTGCCACTGGCGCACCATGCCCAGCACATGGTTGTTCACCACAACCTCCACAATCGGGATATTATAGCGGGTGGCCGTGGCGATCTCATTCATATTCATGCGGAAGCAGCCGTCGCCCGCGATATTGATCACCGTCTTGTCCCTGCAGGCCATCTTAGCCCCGATGGCTGCGCCCAGGCCGTAGCCCATGGTCCCCAAGCCGCCGGAGGTGAGCAGGCTTCTGGGCCTGCGGTAACGGAAATACTGGGCGGCCCACATCTGATGCTGGCCCACCTCCGTGACAATGATGCCCTCCCCGTTCGTCACCTTCTCAATGGTCTGGACAATAAAGGGTCCGGTGAGCACGCTCTTGTCGTAGCGCAGCGGATACATATCCTTCAACCGCTCAATGTGGGCGATCCACTCGTCATGGTTAATGGGATCCAGACGGGCGTTCAGCTTTCTGAGGATCAGCTTTGCGTCCCCGATGATGCTGGCGTCCACCTTGATGTTCTTGTTGATCTCCGCCGGATCGATGTCGATCTGGAGGATCTTGGCATTCTTCGCGAACTTGGAGGCATTGCCCGTCACCCGGTCGCTGAACCTGGCGCCCACAACAATCAAAAGATCCGCCTCAGTGATGCCGAAGTTGGAGGTCTTGGTTCCGTGCATTCCCACCATGCCGGTGTAGAGCTCGTCGGTGCCGTCAAAGGCGCCCTTGCCCATCAGGCTGTCCGCCACCGGTGCCTGTATCTTGTGGGCAAAGGCCCGCAGCTCGTCAGAGGCATTGGCGATGATGGCGCCGCCGCCCACAAAGATAAAGGGCTTGCGGGATTTGCGGATCATCTCAATGGCCTGCTCCATGTCCTCCTCCCGGATGGTGTCGCTCTGGCATACGATCTCCGCCGGCTCCTCCCTCTCATATTCACAGGAGGCCGCTGTCACATCCTTGGTAATATCAATGAGCACCGGTCCCGGCCGCCCGGTCTGGGCGATGGTGAAGGCACGGCGTATCACCTTGGCCAGACGGTTTACATCCTTTACGATAAAGTTATACTTGGTAATGGGCATGGTCACGCCTGTGATGTCCACCTCCTGGAAGCTGTCCTTTCCCAGAAGGCTGTTGCCCACATTGCAGGTGATGGCAACCACCGGCACGGAATCCATATACGCTGTGGCAATGCCCGTTACCAGGTTCGTCGCTCCTGGTCCGGAGGTGGCCATGCAGACGCCCACCCGGCCCGTGGCCCTGGCATATCCGTCCGCGGCGTGGGCCGCCCCCTGCTCGTGGGAGGTAAGGATATGGGTGATCTCATTCTGGTGCTGGTACAGGGCGTCATAAATATTTAAGATCGCTCCGCCCGGATAGCCGAAGATCGTGTCCACACCCTGCTCCTTCAGACACTCTACAACGATCTCTGCTCCTGTCAATTTGCTCATCTATATCGTACTCCTTTTCTATCTGTCTTATAACTGTCAGCGGCTCAGGAAGGCTGCGGTCTCACTTTCTCACCTGAAGCACAGCTCCCTTGTCTGCGGAGGTCACCAGGGAGGCATAGCGTGCCAGGTAACCAGTAGTCACCTTGGGCTCCCTGGGCTGCCATTTGGCCTTTCTGGCCGCAAGCTCCTCGTCAGAAACCAGGAGATTCAGCTGGTGGCTGTCAATATCGATGGAAATTATGTCCCCTTCCTCTACCAGGGCAATGGGGCCGCCCATGGCCGCCTCAGGGGATACATGGCCGATGGAAGCGCCCCGGGAAGCGCCGGAGAACCGTCCGTCCGTGATCAGGGCCACCGTAGAGCCCAGGCCCATGCCGGCAATCGCGGAGGTGGGATTTAACATCTCCCGCATGCCGGGGCCTCCCTTGGGACCCTCGTAGCGGATAACCACCACGTCGCCCTCCTTGATCCTTCCGCTCTTGATGGCGTCGATGGCGTCCTCCTCGCAGTCAAACACCCGCGCCGGTCCCTCATGCTTTAACATCTCGGGAGCCACAGCCGAGCGCTTCACCACAGCGGAGTCCGGAGCCAGGTTGCCCCTGAGGATGGCGATGCCGCCGGTCTGGCTGTAGGGATTGTCAATGGGGCGGATTACCTCGGGGTTCTTGTTCTCACAGTCCTTGATGTTCTCGCCCACGGTCTTTCCCGTGACTGTCATGCAGTCCAGGTTCAGAAGTCCCTTCTTGCTGATCTCATTCATCACTGCATAGATGCCGCCCGCCTCATTCAAATCCTCAATGTAGGTGGGGCCGGCAGGAGCCAGGTGGCAGAGGTTCGGCGTTCTGGCGCTGATCTCATTGGCAATGTCCACGTTGAGCTCCACCCCGGCCTCATGGGCAATGGCCGGCAGGTGCAGCATGCTGTTGGTGGAGCAGCCAAGGGCCATGTCCATGGTCAGGGCGTTCATAAATGCCTCCTTGGTCATGATATCCCTGGGCCGGATATTCCTGCGGTACATCTCCATAACCTGCATGCCCGCGTGCTTCGCCAGCTTAATGCGCTCAGAGTACACGGCAGGGATGGTTCCATTTCCCCGAACGCCCATACCCAGGGCCTCTGTCAGGCAGTTCATGCTGTTGGCCGTGTACATGCCGGAGCAGGAGCCGCAGGTGGGGCAGGTCTTGTTCTCGTACTCCTTCACGTCCTCCTCCGTCATCTTCCCCGCCGCGTAAGCGCCTACCGCCTCAAACATGCTGGAGAGGCTGGTCTTGTGGCCCTTTACATGGCCGGCCAGCATGGGGCCGCCGCTGACAAACACGGTGGGAACATTGATCCGGGCCGCTGCCATCAGAAGTCCCGGCACATTCTTATCGCAGTTGGGAACCATCACCAGTGCGTCAAACTGATGGGCGATGGCCATACACTCCGTGGAATCCGCGATCAGATCCCGGGTTACCAGGGAGTACTTCATGCCAATGTGGCCCATGGCAATCCCGTCGCAGACCGCAATGGCCGGGAACACCACCGGGGTGCCTCCCCCCATGGCCACGCCCAGCTTCACCGCCTCCACGATCTTGTCCAGATTCATATGGCCCGGCACAATCTCATTATAAGAGCTGACAATGCCCACCAAGGGCTTCTTTAACTCCTCCTCTGTCATTCCCAGAGCATTGAACAGGGACCTGTGGGGCGCCTGCTGCATACCTGTCTTTACCGCATCACTTTTCATCTTCCTATCCTCCTGGTGTTAAAGTTTATCCGCAATCAGGCTGCCCATCTGGGCCGTGCCCGCTTTCCTGCATCCCGGCGCCATGATATCCGCTGTGCGCCACCCCTCGGTGAGCACGGACTGCACCGCTGCCTCCACGGCCGCCGCCTCCTTATCCATATCCAGGGAATACCTAAGAAGCATGGCCGCTGACAAAATAGTTGCTATGGGGTTTGCAATATCCTTCCCCGCGATATCCGGGGCGGATCCATGGCTTGGCTCATAGAGCCCGAATTTGCTCTCATTTAAGCTGGCTGAGGACAGCATGCCGATGGATCCCGTGATCATGCTGGCCTCGTCGGAGAGAATGTCGCCGAACATGTTCTCGGTCAGGATCACATCAAACTGTCCGGGATTCATCACCAGCTGCATGGCGCAGTTGTCAACCAGCATGTGGGAGAGCTCCACCTCCGGATAGTCCTTCGCCACTTCCTCCACTACCTTCCTCCACAGCCGTGAGGAATCCAGAACATTGGCCTTATCCACGCTGGTCACCTTCTTCCGGCGCTTCATGGCAATATCAAAGGCCCGCACCGCAATGCGGCGGATCTCCTTCTCATTGTAGGTCAGGGTGTCCACCGCAGTCATCACCCCGTCGACCTCTCTGGTATACCGGTCTCCGAAATACAGTCCGCCGGTGAGCTCCCGCATAATCACCATATCAAAGCCATCCCCTATGATCTCCGGCTTTAACGGGCAGGCCCCTGCCAGCTCCTTATAGAGATAGGCCGGCCGCATATTCGCAAAGAGTCCCAGCCCCTTCCGAATGGCCAGAAGTCCTGCCTCAGGCCGCAGATTGGGAGCCACATCATACCAGCGGGAATTTCCCACATCTCCGCCCACAGCGCCCAGAAGCACTGCGTCGCTGCCCTTCGCCGTCTCAAGGGCCTCGTCCGTAAGCGGCACCCCGTAAGCGTCAATGGAGCAGCCCCCCATGAGAATCTCCTTGTACTGAAAATCATGGCCGTAAACCTGGCCCACCCGGTCCAGGACCTTTCGGGCCTCCCGCACGATCTCCGGCCCGATTCCATCGCCGGGAATCAACGTGATATTATAACCCATATTTCCATTCTTCCTTTCTATGTATTACTTATAGTTATGATTATGCAAATTAATACGGTTTCTTACAATCATATCCTATTTAGAAAGGTATTGCAAGCACACTGCCCTGATTTCCCTATTATAAAATATACAAGTTTGGAATCAGTACCATAAATCCAGGTTATACGTCCTACTGTTTTTCCCGAATCATACAATACTGCTTCAGGTCAAAATGCTTCTCCATCACCCCGTACACCTTGAAGCCGAAATGCTCGTACAGGGGCACATTGTCCGGATTATGGGTTTCCAGGGAGATCATCAGGCCATGGCTGTCCGCATATCCGATAACCTCCTCCATGAGCAGGGCTGCCAGGCCGTGGTGCTGCATCTCAGGGCGGACTGCCAGGTAGATAATGTGGAGGCGCTCCTCCTGATGGAGCTGATCCGTCCACCGGGAATTCAGGTAATCCCGTCCCAGCACAAAATTCCGCAGGGTTTTTAAGCTGGGATCCTCCAAAATCAGGTACTCGTCCGTCTTCAGGCTCGCCCAGGCCTCGGTCAGATAATAGGTCAGAGGGTTGTAGGGCTCCGACTCATCGGACACAACCAGGAGGGAATTCATCTCCGGGCTGTCCGAGTAAATCTCGCAGGTGTCAAAAAACTCCGTCAGGTCACAGGCAAAAAGCTTGGGGAGCAGCCGCTCCCTGGTATTCTCGTCCGGGATCAGCTTGCAGTACAGAGGATCCCGGCAGAAGCAGCGGGCCAAAAGCTCCTCCAGCTTGGGAAAATCCTCCCGCCTCACCCTGTATAATTTCTGGCTTTCCATTGTAATTTTCCTCCAAATCGTAACTATTCAGGACGGCGCATGCCCCAAGGGCACCTAGTCTTCTTGTCCGGGTTCAATCAGTGCATGGAGCTTTCGCAGCGCCGCAGTCACATACATAATATCGTCGCGCAGACACTGCTCCTGCCGGGCCGCGGTCTGGGCAAGCTGCTCCCGCTCCCAGGCAAACGACGCACAGACGGCGGAATTTCCCTCCGGGCAGCTGTTTTCAGCGGGCAGTTCCCGTCTTTCCTCTAAGCGTGTTTTCTCCAGCAGGCTCCGCACCAGGCCGAACAGATTCTCATGGTGAAGGATTCTTCCCTTCCCCCACTGAAGCCGTTCCCCCGGCTGTTTTAACACATATTCTGTAAAATGTTGGAATACCTCTTCCTCAAACTCAAAGGCATACCGGTTATTGTCTATCTCATAGATGGCCTCCAGCGCTGCCCTCCCATTTCCTGCATCCAGACACTGCAGCGCCCGGTAAATCGCCCGCAGATTATTCTGGGAGGCCTCCTGGGGAAAGAGCACATCATCGTGCCAGTTGAGCCGCACCAGCCAGTCCTGCTCCTTCTGGAAGGCCTTCATGGCCCGTTCCCGCAAATCGCGGATGCCGCCGGCCTCCCGCCGGGCTCCTTCCTCATCCCCGCGCTCCAGACAGGCTCTGTACCGCTGGTTTCCCTTCTCCAAGCCTTCGCGCAGGCGGCGGGCAGCCTCCTTGGCCCCTTCTATCTCCTTAAAAAGCTCCTTGAGCCCCTCCTCTGCCCCGATGCGGACTGCCAGCTCCCGGTCCACGCTGGCCGTAAGCGCTTCAAACACCCGCTCAAAATCAAGGGGCGCCGCTGCCAGGTAGTCCAGGGCTATGGCCAGGCTGCCGTAGAGCTGGTGATGAAAGCGGTACACCTTCGCATCATAAAAGGCCTCGCTGTCAAACTGCGAGTGGTAATGGGTCTCCATAAATTCCCCGCCGCTGAACTCATTGACCAGGGAGGGGATTCCCCCGATCGCCATAGAAAAATCATCCGACCAGGTCTGTATGGGGCAGAGCACCTCCACCCCCTCGGGGTAGGCCTGAGAATAAAGGGCTTCATGGCGGCTGCAGAATTCCCGGATAAAGCGCTCCATATATGCCGCGTACTCATAGGTGCAGCGCACCCCGTCCCGCCGCCCGTGGGCATAGGCCGGAAGCTCAAAATTCAGATCCGCCATCACCCGGCCTCTCCACTCCGGCCGGGCGGAGAACACCTCTTGGTAAGCCCCTGTGGACCAGTCGTACTTGGAATCCGCGATTCCCCACTCCTCCGCCGCCAGGGCGCAGAACACCAATGTCTTCCTGGGCCTGTAGCCAATGGAAATGAGTGTCCTCGCGATTCCCAGCATCATGGCCACCGCTGTATTGTCATCCTGAAACCCGTTAAAATAAGAATCATAGTGGGCGGACAGGAGAATCATGGAGTCCTCCTCCCGGCCCGGTATGCTTCCCAGGATATTCCAGGTCTCCTTGTTCCGCTCCACCCGCGTAGCCGCGTCGAATAGGACGGCAGCCTCCGGCGGCCGGCCCTGGCGCACCAGCTCCTCCATATCCGCCTTGATAACCGCTGCATCCGCCTGGGACATGGAAAATGCCGCTGCCTGCTCCGGGCCCGCGATGTCCTGGGCATTGAGGGCCGTGGGATGGATCTCCCCGTATCCCTGATCCTGCACCGCCACAAAGGCGGCAGCCCCCTTGCGGTAAGCCTGGTACACAGGAAAATTAATCCACCACTCTTCTCTCTGATTGATGTCCCCCATCACCAGCTTTCCCCTTACATCCTGGGCCTCATAGCAGTCCGCCGTGGCTTTTCCCAGGTATACCAGTGTAAAGGGCTTGGGGCCCTCCGTGACAAACTGGGTCTGGTAGGCCCCCAGCTGAAAGACATGCTCCTTCCCCTGCCTGTCCGTATAGCGCATGACGGCCCGCTCAAATTCCCACCGATCCACCGGAATGCGGTCACGGCACACATTCTTCAGGCCAATGCGCTCCATCTCCCGGGCTATCATCTCCCCGGTTTCCCTCTCCGCAGCTGAGCCTGCGGTCCTGTACCCCAGAACCGGATTGGTCTTAGGGAGCTCCATCCTCCTGGCAAATTCATAGGCATACGTCTCGTCAACCGCGTCGACGAATGCCTGTTCCCATTCTCTTTCCGTCTTCATTTCCATCGCCACCTCTTTCATCGTAAAATGGGACGCCGCAGAAAGCCGTATCTGCAGCCGTCCCATTTTCACCTCTCTATCTCTAAAATTGATAACCGTTCATCCAGCCCCGGCGTCCTGGCCGGTACCGGCTGCCGGAAATGTCTCCTCCAAAGCCACCTTTGCTCCGTCCTCACCCACAAGGTAGGCGTCCGGTGTAAAGCAGCTTGTCAGCATATTTCCATTCTCTGAGCAGTAGTATTCCCTGCCCTCCCAGGCAATCCAGCCCGTCTGCATATAGCCGTCCGCTCCGAAGAAATACCATTCCCCGTCTAATTCCATCCACTGGCCCGCCGGATAGCTTCCGTCCGCCCGTCTGTACCACCAACGGCCGTCTGCCTCCTGCACCCAGCGGCCGCCTCCCCCTGCCGGGTCCTCCCGGAACTGGGCCGCCTGCTCCGCCGTCACATGGATCACATTGGATGGAGCCCAGTCACCCCTGTAGGTGGACTCGTACTTGTTCACCGCCCGGACCATCACCTGGTAATCCGCCTCCCCGCCGGCCATCCGCTCCCGGCAGTTGGCTCGGTTGGTCTTAACCGTGAGAAGGGAGCTCATCAGCTTTCCGTCCCGGTAAATGCGCACCTGGTACTCCCCGGCCCCCGCATCCTTAGGCCAGGTGGCGATTCCCTCCTGGGAGAGCTCCACTCCTGCCATGTCCCCGAGGGTTGTCCAGAGGGCAGGAAGGCGCACGTCCATAAGAAGCGTGGCCCCGCCGTCCTGGCGGCTGGCCTTTACAAATTCTGCCCCGCCCTTTAAGTGCACGTCCTCCTTGGAGAGAGGCTCAAAATAATAGTCCTCCTCCCCCCGAAGGGTAATCCGTATCTCCGGAATACTGTCCCTCTGCCAGCCAAAGCCGCTGTTGCACACCTCATAGCCATCCACATAAAATCGATTGCTGTCCTCGTCAATCTGTATGTACTCCTCACCAAATGCCGTATCCGGCTCAATCTCCGCCTGAATGTCCAGAGAAACCGTGGTGACATACTTCCTTCTGGCGCCAAAAGCCGGAAACGCTGCCAAAATAACAAATAGTGCTGCGCACAGACCCATCCGAATGCTATGCCCTCTCACCGCCGCTCCCCCTTTCACTCCTCATCGGAATACCTGTGTTTAAGGTAAGCGTAGCCAGATTTTACCGGAATGTCAAGGAACATTTCCTTACGATTTCCCACAGCAACTTCGGCAGCAATTTCGGCAGCGGGGCAGCAGGGACAGCGCAGGCAGTGTGTCAAATGCGCCCGCCACGTGAAAAGAGCGCCGCATCGCTGCAGCGCTCTCCCATCTCTGTAAGGATTCTTACTTTGCATAGTCTGTGACTCTTGACTCCCGAATCACATTGACCTTGATCTGTCCCGGATACTCCAGCTCACTCTCAATGCGCTTTGATACCTCGCGGGCCAAAAGCACCATATCGTCGTCGCTGATCTGCTCTGGGATCACCATAATGCGAACTTCCCGGCCTGCCTGAATGGCATAAGACTTATCCACTCCCTTGAAGGAGTTGGTGATATCTTCCAATTGCTTCAATCTGTTTGTATATGTCTCCAACGTCTCCCGCCTTGCCCCGGGCCTTGCGGCGGATATGGTGTCTGCCGCCTGCACGATGCAGGAAATGAGATTCGTAGGCTCAACATCGCCATGATGGGACTCCACTGCATTCACAACCGTGGCGGATTCCCTGTACTTCTTACAGAGCTCTGCACCCAGCTGTACGTGAGTTCCCTCCATATCATGGTCAACGGATTTCCCAATGTCATGTAACAAGCCCGCGCGCTTTGCCAAACGCACGTCCACTCCAAGTTCCGATGCCAGAAGTCCTGACAGCTGGGCCACCTCAATGGAATGCTTTAAGGCATTCTGGCCATAGCTGGTTCTGAACTTCATCCTTCCTAACAGCTTAATCAGTTCAGGGTGAATTCCGTGGATGCCCACCTCAAGACATGCGGCTTCGCCTTCCTCCCGCATGTTGGTCTCCACTTCCTTCTGTGCCTTCTCCACCGTCTCCTCGATCCTGGCCGGATGAATCCGTCCGTCCACAATCAGCCGCTCCAGAGCAATTCTGGCGACCTCCCGGCGGATCGGGTCAAATCCGGAGAGCACTACTGCCTCCGGGGTGTCATCGATGATCAGTTCCACCCCTGTCAGCGTCTCAAGGGTCCGTATATTGCGGCCCTCGCGCCCGATGATGCGGCCTTTCATCTCGTCATTGGGAAGCTGTACCACAGAGACCGTAGTCTCTGCCACATGGTCGGCGGCGCAGCGCTGGATGGCTGTGACCACCAGATCCCTGGCTTTCTTGTCTGCTTCCTCTTTTGCCTTGTTCTCCAGTTCCTTAATCAGCTTAGCTGTGTCATGCTTTACATCTTCTTCAACAGATTTTAAAAGATATTCTTTTGCCTGTTCGGAGGTCAGACCGGATATTCGTTCCAGTTCCTGTATCCCCTGCTCATATTGGGCTTCCACCTCAGCCGTCCGCTTGCTGAGGACATTCTCCCTTCTGACCAGATCCGCCTCCTTCTTCTCTAGGGCGTCTGCCTTTTTCTCAACGTTTTCTTCCTTGCTCAGAACACGCTTCTCGTAACGCTGAAGCTCCGCTCTCCGTTCCTTGGTTTCCTTTTCCAACTCATTCTTTGTCTTTAAAGATTCTTCCTTGGCTTCCAGGAGAGCTTCTCGCTTCTTTGTCTCTGCAGTTTTTAATGCTTCATCTATTATTTCCCTGGACTTCTCTTCCGCGCTTCCCACCTTGCTGTCATACTGCCTGCGCTCATAGGATCGGGCTTGGTTCCAGATGATAATAGCCTCAATTATCATAACAATGATAACCGCTAAAGGGAACATTATCTCTGACACAGGAGCACCTCCTTTTATTTAATTTTCATTGTACGAACTACAACATATTAATTTTATATGTTTTCCAGAATCATGTCAAGCATATTCCACATTTTCTGGTAAATACGTACAAAGGGGCGGTAACGAATGATCAAAAATATTTAAAAAGAGAAGCTGCTATGCTTCCCTTTCTATCTCACCCAGCACATTCCCAATCACTTCTGCTGAAAACCCCTTCCGGGCCAATCCTGCCCACAGCTTTGCCCGCTCCTTATCGGATATGTCCCTTTGTCCTCTCAGCTTCCTCTCAAGGTACCTCCGGGCCGCCTGCTCGTCCTGGGGCTCCTCCTCCTCAAATACCTGTCTGATCATTTCCCGATCCACCCCCTTGTGAAGGAGCTCCCACTCCATCTGCTTCACGCTCTTTTTCCCCTTATTCGCCGCAATGTAGCTTCTGGCATAGGCCGCATCGTCTGTCAGATGGTACTCTGCGAGAAAATCCAGCACCTTCTCCGCTGCCTCCTGCGGATACCCCTCCCGCGTCAGCCGCTCCCGCAGCTGCCTGCAGGTCCGGGACTGGACCTCCAAAAGCGACAGTGCCTTTTCCTTCGCCCGGGGAAGCAGAAGCTCCTGCAGAATCCGCCCATAGGCCTCCGCAGACAGCTCCTCCCCCTCTGCAATCCCCCAATCCGATACCTCCGCCCTGTATAAAACAAAGGCAAAGCCTTCCTCAAGGAAGACTTTGCTCTTATTCCTTCCACAGGCTTCTACCTTGGAAACTCTCATGTCAAATCTCCGTTCTCAGCAAACAGGCCGCTCCCCTCCGCCGGGGCTGCACCTGCGGAGGCCTCCGCTTCCAAATCCGCCTCCGGGGAGGCTCCCTCGCTTCCGGGAAGCTGGTACTTGGCCCGCACCTTTGTCTCCACCTGTCCGCAGATCTCCGGATGCTCCGCCAGATACTGCTTGGCGTTCTCACGGCCCTGGCCGATCTTGGAGCCGCCGTAGGCAAACCAGGCGCCGCTCTTCTCCACAATATTCTCCTTCACAGCCAGATCCAGGATGTCTCCCTCCTTGGAAATGCCCTTGCCGAACATAATATCGAACTCTGCCTCCTTGAAGGGCGGAGCGATCTTGTTCTTCACCACCTTGACCCGAACCCGGTTGCCAACTACCTCGCCCCCCTGCTTGAGGGTCTCAATGCGGCGCACATCCAGACGCACGGAGGAGTAGAACTTCAGAGCCCGGCCTCCTGTGGTGGTCTCCGGATTGCCGAACATAACGCCCACCTTCTCGCGGAGCTGGTTAATAAAGATCACAATACAGTTGGACTTGCTGATCACCGCTGTGAGCTTGCGCAGGGCCTGAGACATCAGCCTGGCCTGAAGCCCCACATGGGAATCTCCCATCTCCCCATCGAT
Organism: uncultured Enterocloster sp.; assembly: GCA_944382045.1. Lineage (GTDB taxonomy): Bacteria > Bacillota > Clostridia > Lachnospirales > Lachnospiraceae > Enterocloster. Next base: position 38,982 of record CALWMT010000001.1, read on the forward strand.
CTCCGCCTTGGGAACCAGGGCAGCCACAGAGTCCACAATCACAATGTCCACTGCGCCGGAGCGCACCATGGTCTCCGTGATCTCCAGCGCCTGCTCTCCATTATCCGGCTGGGAGATATAGAGGTTGTCGATATCCACTCCGATGTTCCGGGCATACACCGGATCCAGGGCATGCTCCGCATCGATAAAGCCGGCGATGCCTCCCCGCTTCTGGACCTCCGCCACCATGTGGAGGGCCACCGTGGTCTTACCGGAGGACTCAGGACCGTAGATCTCCACAATCCTTCCCTTAGGCACCCCGCCCAGTCCCAGGGCGATGTCCAGGCTGATGGATCCCGTCGGCACCGTCTCAATGTTCATATTGGCACCGGAGTCACCCAGCTTCATCACGGATCCCTTGCCGTAGGCCTTCTCAATCTGTGTGAGGGCCGCGTCCAGCGCCTTCATCTTCTCTTCTCTATTCAAATCCTTCTTTGTGTTCAGCTTATCATCCCTGCCCATACTATCCTCCATCCGAACAAATGTTCTCTTTCTGTTCTCATCATACTATACTTCTCCTGAAATGTCAACAACGCCCGCAAAAAATACTCCTGTGAATCCGGGGTGACGGACCCCTCCCAGAAGGCCTGCTGCCTGCAAAGCCAAAAGCCAAAGCCTGGCAGGAAGAGCCCTGCCGAAGCAAGCTTAGAATACCACAAAAAAACAGCTTTTGCAAGACCGCAGCAGCCAGTGTCCGCTGGAAAATGCAGCAGCCAGCATCCGCTGAAAAACCACAGCAGTCAGCGCCCGCCGGAAAACAGGGCGTACATCTGCGGACAGATCCGCCTTCCCAGCCTCTCAAAAAATGTACAGAGCATAACGATGACCGCAGGCATTGCCAGAAACAGCCCCAGGGCCACGCCGGGAAGAGCCGGAAGAAGAAGGGCTCCTGATTTGTTGATCAGCCGGACCCAGGCAAAATGCATGGCATAGAGAAAGAAGTTATTTTTCATGAATTCTGCGGCAGCAGGAAGCGGAAGAAGCTTCACAGCCAATGCTGCCCCGCATACACCGATCATGCGGAATAAGATCTGCGCCAGGACGCTGCCAGAAAGAATCCCGCCAGGATGAGCCGCCAGGCGCACGCATACGGCAGCTCCTGCCAAGCCCGGCCCATATGCTGCTGCCTCTGCGCAGGAAAGGCGGCCCTCCACCCATTTTTTCCGATGAAGCGCCGCAAAAGCACCTGCACCGTAATAAAAGAGGGCGTCCCCATTCAGGATCGGAAGGTTTCTGTTCAATCCCAGAAAGGCCGTGAGCGCTGCCAGAAATACAGCTCCGGACCAGACATTTCTCAGGACGGCATACAAAAGCGGAGCCAGCGCCGTCAGGAGGATCAGCTGAAATAGATACCAGAACACGGGATTGTATTCGTAAAGAAATACCGCGCGAAGACATTCTGCCCCGTTCAGAGGAATCGGCGCCTTTCCCACGACCGCAGCCACGCCGGGCAGGCGGGAGGCTGCGGCATATCCAGCATAATACAGGCCATTCCACAGCAGATAGGGAAGAAGAAGGGAGCGGACGCGGGACTTCCATTTTCTTTTCAAATCAGAGAGGGCAAATCTGCGGTAAAACAAATAGGCAGACACAGCAAAAAAACCAGGGACGGAAAACTGGCCCAGGCAGGTGCCAAAAAAGCGTTCCACGCCCCCGGCCCATCCATCTGCTGCCCCCGGCCCCAGGAATAATTCCGCATTCCCCGAATGCACCCAGATCACCAGTATACTGAAAATAAATGTGAGCCAGTATACCTTACTGCGAAACTCCCGCTCGTCCATTCTCTATTCCTTCCCCAGATACAAACCGCCCTTTCAGCTCCTGTACTGCGACAGCAGACGGTTAATCCTCTTCGTGGGCGTCAAAAGCTCACTGAGAGATGCATCATGGTTCAGATTATCAATGATGAGAGCGATGTATTTGCTCATATCCACACTGATGTAGTAGGGACGGGACAAGAGATCCGGCGTCTGGTACACCAGATTCGTGGTGAGGATCCGGTCGATCAGTCCCTTCTCATAATACTCATCGAATTTGGCCAGGCCGCCTGTAAAGAGTCCAAAGGTGGAGCAGATAAATACCTTTCTCGCCCTCCTGCGCTTCAGCTCCTTCGCCACATCCTGCATGCTCTCGCCGGAGGAAATCATATCATCAATGATGATGACATCCTTTCCCTCCACGCTGGAGCCCAGGAACTCATGGGCCACAATGGGATTGCGCCCATTGACCACCCTTGTATAATCCCGGCGCTTATAAAACATACCCATATCCAGCCCCAGCATGTTTGCGAAATACACGGCTCTGCCTGTTCCGCCCTCATCCGGGCTGATGACCATCATGTGGTCGCTGTCAATCTTGAGGTCCGGCTCATGCTTCAAAAGGTGCTTTAAAAACTGATAGATCGGCTGCACCGTCTCAAAGCCTTTTAGAGGAATCGCATTCTGAACCCTTGGATCATGGGCGTCAAAGGTAATGATATTCTCTACACCCATATTTACCAGCTCCTTGAGAGCCAGGGCACAGTCCAGAGATTCCCTTCCAGAGCGCTTGTGCTGGCGGCTCTCATACAGGAAGGGCATAATTACATTGATTCTGCGGGCCTTCCCTGCAGCTGCGGCGATCACGCGCTTTAAATCCTGAAAATGGTCATCCGGAGACATATGGTTGGTCATGCCAAACAGTGAATAGGTCAAGCTATAATTGCAGACATCCACCATAATGTAGAGGTCATCGCCGCGGACCGATTCCTGAATCAGGCCCTTTGCCTCCCCAGAGCCAAAGCGCGGGGTTGACACGGGAACAATATAGGAATCCCGCTGATAGCCGGCAAACGCAATGGTAGACTTGTGCTCACTCTCCCGCTCTCTTCTCCAGTCTACCAGATAGGCATCCACCTTTGCCCCCAGACTGGTGCAGCTCTTTAGGGGAATCAGGCCCAGAGGCCCTACCGGTATGGTTTCAATAATTTTTTCCTCATATAACATGGCTTCCCATCCTCCTATGTAAAACGCCCTTCGGGCTGGTGCACTTCGTGCGAAAAAGTATATCATTGTTTTCTGCGGTTCGTCAAGCTTTAAACCGCCCGCAGGCGCAGATCTCTTCCATATAAGGGGATGATCGTATAACCGCTCATAATCCGCGAGGCCACCCGGTCCGTGTAGGAATCCCGCAGTCCCGCCAGGGAGAGGTTTGTGGAAATAATCGTAGAGCGCTTTCTGCTCATCCGCTCATTGATACAGTAGAACAGCTGGGAGGAGGTGAAGCTGTTGTTCAGCTCTGTGCCCAGGTCATCGATGATTAGGAGCTCACACTCCAGGACAAATCGATACATCTCCTGCATTCCATCCTCATCCTCATTGCTGAACTTGTTTTTAGAAAATACCTCAAACAAATCACCGGCGGACAGATAGATCACGGAATGTCCCCTTTTCATCACCTCGCCAGCGATGCATCTGCTCAGAAAGGTTTTTCCCACCCCAGTGCTCCCAGTAAGCAGAAGATTTTCCCCCGCTGTTCCGAATTCCTCAGCAAAGCGGCGGCAGCTTGCGGCAACGCGCCGCATATATGCACGGTTTGTAATGCCCAGCTGCGGCAAAAGCTCCTCATCATCATAGCAGTCAAAGGAAAACGCAGCAAAGCTCTCCTTGTCCAGAACATCCTCCAAATTGGACTGGGCATAGAGAAGCTTCATCTGTGCCTGCAGAAAGCAATGGCATTTTCGGCCATCCACCAGACCTGTATCCCGGCAGTCCGGACACCGGTAGTGAAGCTCCAGATAATCGTCCGGATACCCTGCCTGGCGGATCAGGCACGCCTTCTGCTCCTTAAGCTCTGACAGGTCCCTCCGCAGGCGGTCAAGCGCCTGCGCATCCCCATCCAAAAGCCTCCTGGCGCATGCCACCGAGCGCTCCGCCATCTCTGCCTCCAGCCTGCGCACCTGGGGAAGCCTTTGGTAAACCTCTGCCTTCCGCGCCTCCAGCGCATGCTGATTCTCTATCTGCCGGCGTCCATACTCCCGCATGATCGCATCGTACTGGGAATTGCTTAGTGCCATGCTCTCTCTCCTTCTTCTCTCCGTCCATTCTCAGCTGCCCGAGTCAGGTCCCCTCGGAGGCACCTTCACCCTTTCCGCTGCCGACCCACTCCTTGACCTGCTTTAAGACAAGGGCATCATAATCCGTGTCCCTCTCTTTAAAATTGTGAAACTGGTTAGGCGCCGCGCCTCCTCTGCCCTGTCGGGGAACGCCTGCCTCCCCGTACCGCTTAAAGCGGCGCTCCCTTCCCTCTGCCTTCTCCGGTCCCTCTGCCTGGCGCCGGGTATCAGCTGTCTTAATGTCCTCCCGTGTCCGGACCCCAGCCCGATGCCAATCGGAAAGTATTTTGTCCGCATAGGGAAAGCTGGGCTCGTGAATGGCATTGATTGTCCTCCCGCAGGCCTCCAGGACAATATCCCGGCTGAAGCCATACTCCCGGAACCACTTGTCCATCAGCTTCTGCTCCGCCTGAGCCGGCTTCCGGCTGTTCAGCCCAAAGGCCTTCATCACCGCAAAGGAATCCCGGGTATAGGAAGCACAGAAATCCTGTGCCTCTAGAGCCGTGCGGATCCCCCTGCCGTGCCAGCCCAGCGCCACAGCCTCCAAATAGCGGACCGATGTGTGGCCGTTCTGGGCGCAGTATTCCACCAGATATTCCAAAAGCTCACTGTTCATGCCCAGGCTGTCGTAGAGATAAGCAAATACCTGGCAGTCCCTGGGGGTAAACACCTTATTCATGTATTTCTGCGCTATATAAAGAAGCTGGGAGAACTCCTCATCCGAGGACAGACGGTTCACCTGCTCCGCAGAATAGACGGGCCGCCCGGATACCGGCCGGCTGACTGTCTCCTGCTCCTCCTTTGCAGGGCCGTCCGCCGGCTGGCTCTCCGCCTTCACAGGCTGGCTCTCAGCCGCCGCTTCGGACCTCTCCTGATCGGACGCGCTTCCCTCTGCATCCATCCGCAGAACCCCCAGCTTTTTCCAATAGCTTAAGGCCCGGCGCACATCGGACTCCGTGTGATCCAGCGCATCCGCAATCCGCTCCACCGTCAGCTCCTCTCCCTGATGACGGAGCACAAACATATATACCTTTACATATTCCCCGTTGGCCTGCGCCATATACGTATCAATAAATTCATTGGCCACCGCGGTCACAGGAATGCTCCACCGATCCCAAACACCCATTCTGCTCTACCTCTCGCCCTAAATCCAATCTCATATCTGCTACCATCATAGCACATCCGGCTTTAAAAGAAAATAGGGCCCATTTCCTGCCACCTGCAATGTGGATAGTGTGGACAATGTGGATAAGGCAGGCGGATTTCACTTTTATTTTACCTAAAGCTTACAGATTTTCCCCATAAAACCAGGGTTGTCCAAATCGTGCGGCAATTTCTTATGTAAATCAGAGAAATCCACATTGCTCCTTTACATAAAATGTTGAAAACTTTGTGGATAATGTGGACAAATTACTGTCCAAGCAGCTTTTCGCCCACTCTTACAATGTCTCCAGCTCCCATAGTTATCAACAAATCTCCGGGCTGACAATTTTCTAAAATAAATGTTTCTATCTCATCAAAGGACGGAATATACTGGGCCCTTCTGCCCATTTTTACAATCCGATCTGCTATATCGCCTGCGCTTACCCCCAGGGTATCTGTCTCCCTGGCCGCGTAAATGTCCGCCAGCACTACCTCGTCTGCGAGAGACAATGCCTGGGCGAATTCATCCAAAAACGCCTTGGTCCGTGTATAGGTGTGGGGCTGGAACACACACCACAGCTTTTTGTGGGGATAATTCCTGGCGGCCTTCAGAGTCGCCTCGATTTCCTGGGGATGGTGGGCGTAATCATCGATGATCGTCACTCCTCCCACCTCTCCTTTTTTCTCAAACCGCCTGTCTGTGCCGGTAAACCGCTTCAATCCAGCCAGGATTCCGTCCATCCCCACGCCCAGCTCCAGGGCCGCAGCCGCAGCCGCAAGGGAATTGCAGATATTGTGCTCCCCCGGCACGCCCAGCGTTATGCGGCTGATGATCTCTCCCTGGATCACCAGGTCATAGGAGGGGCATCCCAGCTGGTCATAGGTGATATTCCTGGCCGTGTACATGCTGGATTCCTCCAAGCCAAAGGTAACAACCCGGCAGTCCAGCCCCTGGGTAATCTCCTCCAAATCCCGTATCCCGCTGTTGATCACCAAAGCACCTCGCCTTGGAAGCTTCTGCGCAAACAGGCGGAAGGAATGGCGGATGTCTGCAAGATCTTTAAAGAAGTCCAGGTGATCTGCCTCAATATTCAGGATAATCCCCATGGTCGGGAAAAAGGAAAGAAAGCTGTTGGTATATTCGCAGGCCTCCGTCACAAAAAGCTCTGGTCCGCCCACCCGAATGTTTCCTCCGATGTCCCGCAGGATGCCGCCCACGGAGACTGTGGGATCTGCACCCCCGGCCAGAAGAATATCCGTCAGCATGGAGGTGGTGGTTGTCTTTCCGTGGGTTCCCGCCACGGCCACCGCCTCCTTATAATTGCGCATCATCTCCCCCAGAAGCTCTGCTCTGGTAAGGGTAGGGATTCCCTTCTCCCGCACGGCTCGAAGCTCTGGATTGTCCTCGTGAATGGCGGCTGTGTAGACCACTGCCCGGATTCCCGGCTCCTCCTTGATGTTTGACGCTCTCTGTCCATAGCGGATCCTGGCCCCCTTCTGCTCCAGATGCCGGGTCAGATCCGTCTCGTGGGCGTCGGAGCCGGACACGGTAAATCCCTCGTCCAGCAGAATCTCCGCCAGCCCGCTCATGCTGATGCCCCCGATCCCAATAAAGTGAACGTGCTCTGGCTTAGAAAAATCTATCTCATACATATGAATACTCCTTTACAGCTGCAAAAAAATAGGGAAGGAACAGGCACGGCCGCATCTGCCGCCCTGTTCCTTCCCTAATTATAACAGAAAACCAAAGAAATACCATACCTTTTCGCGCGTAAGCGCGCCCGCCCTGAAAGGGCATGCATTACGGGATGCCCTGCGGGTATCCCTTTTCGCGCGTAAGCGCGCCTGCCCCGCAGGCTATTCCTCCTTCGGCAGGCTCTGCATGTACGCATGCATGGCCTCCGCCACCACCTTGCTGTGAGCCACCGCCTCCACCACGGTCCGCGCTCCGTTTACAACGTCGCCGGAAGCAAAGATTCCCGGCCGGGTGGTATGCCCCGTCTCATCCGCCACCAGAAGTCCTCTCTCATTGGCCGCCAGTCCCTTTGTCGTGGAGACGATCCGATTCTGCGGCCCCTGGCTGATGGAAATAATCACGCTGTCCGCCGGATAGAGCTTATTGGAGTCCGGAACGTCCGTGAAGGTTCCGTCTTCATTTTCAATGATATCCTTGAAAATCACGCCCTCGTCTGTGATCTCCACCGGCGCCTTGTTGTATTCAAAATCAACTCCCTCCAGCTGCGCGTAGCTGAATTCATAATGGCTTGCCGCCACCTTTTTTGTCAGTGAGAAGCAGGTGAGCCAGCGCACGCCCTTTCGAATGGCGGTTCGAGCCACATCCATGGCCGCATTGCCTGCACCGATCACAATCACCCGCTGTCCCAGGCGGTAGCTGTCCGGATTGTTCAGGTAATTAATTCCAAAATGCACGTGCCCCAAGGTCTCACCCTTGATGTGAAGAGCATTGGGCTTCCACACACCCGTGCCCACGAAAATAGCCTTATAGCCGTCCCGGAACAGATCATCGATGCCGATTGCTCCGCCAATGTGTACATTTGGCCGTACCTTGATCCCCTTGAGCTCCAGATGACGGTACTCAATATCATCCAGCACACTCTTTGGCAGACGAAACTCCGGTATGCCATAGCGGAGCACGCCGCCGATTTTGTCCTTGCCCTCGAAGATCGTGACCTGATAGCCATATCGCGCCAAAATAATTGCGATGGTAATTCCCGCAGGGCCGGAGCCTACTATAGCCACCCGCATGCCGTTGGAGGGAGCCGGTCCCTTGCGCATCTTGGGCGCATAGGTGGTGGAAATATAGTTTTCAATGGTGGAAAAATGCACGGGAGCACCTTTTCGTCCCAGAACACAGTGCCCCTCGCATTGGTTTTCATGGTTGCATACAAGACTGCACACCGTTGTCAGCGGGTTGTTCATAAACAGCATCTCCCCGGCCTCGTCCAGCTTATTCTCCTTCAGCAGGCGGATAACATCCGGAATCGGCGTATCGATAGGGCAGCCCTTCCGACATTGGGGAACCTTGCATCCGAGGCAGCGGTTGGCCTCGTCCATAACATGAAGCGCCATAAAATTTCCTCCCTTTCCACCCCATGCCTGCACAGGCTGCCGGCTGCACAGCATCATAGCTGCGGCCATCGTCCTTCAAAAAAAGCGGCCCGGGGGATTTTTCTTTTATTATATCCCACCGGACCGCAGGTCCGCAATAGACAGCTTGTTCTTTATTTCATGCAATACCGGCCAAAAATCACGGTTCTGTAACGCTCCAGCGTCACCAAAAGGGCATTTCCCAAAACACCCACCGCCAGCACCTCGCCGATTCCCACTGTCAGCATCATAAAGGGAATCAGGTCCTGGGAGCCATAGGCGAAGCGGAGCACCCAGGGAACAATGAGCGCATTTGCGAGAATGGGCGGGATGCACACACACCACCTATGCCGCCGCAGATACCGGGATCCCAGCGCGCCGATCAGGGTGGCCAGGCTTCCGCAGACCACATCCATCACGGGAAGACCGCCCATCAGGTTAGACAGCAGACAGCCTGCAAACAGCCCTGGAACTGCTGCCGGTGTAAAGTAAGGCAGCACGCAGAGAGCTTCCGAAATCCGAAATTGGATGGGCCCATAGCTGATAGGCATAAAGTTCAGAGTCAGCACCACGTAAATCGCCGCAATCACAGCTCCGTGCACCAGGTACGTCAAGTTCTTGTTTTCTTTCATATTCAGTTTTCTCCTTTAGTTTTGTTTTACGAGTGGAAGGTCTCGAACACTCGATTCATT
>CALWMT010000002.1 GCA_944382045.1 uncultured Enterocloster sp.
TGGACTTGGAACCTTTATGGATCCGCGGTATGACGGAGCCATGATCAATGAGAAGACAAAGAAGGAGGGAAAGCAGATCGTCAAGTACATTCCCGACTTTGAGGGCGAGGAGTACCTGCTCTACACCCTTCCGAAGCTGAATGTGGCCCTGCTTCGCGCTACCACCTCCGACGAGAACGGCAACCTGACCTATGAGAAGGAGTGCATGCCCTGCGAGCCCCTGGATCTGGTGATGGCAGCCAAGGCCAACGGCGCCATCGTAATCGCGCAGGTAGAGCGCCTCGCTCAGAACGGCTCTCTGGATCCCAGAATCGTGAAGATTCCCGGCATGCTGGTGGACTATGTCTGCGTGGCGGAGCATCCGGAGCGGATCATGCAGACCCATATCACGCACTTCAATCCCGGCTTTACGGGAGAGATCCGCGTGCCCATCGAGCAGAATGAGGAGGCCATGCCTCTTGACCATAAGAAGGTCTTCACCCGCCGGGCAGCGATGGCGATTCATTCCGGCGACAAGGTCAATCTGGGCATCGGTATGCCCGGCCTGATTCCCAAGGTGCTTCTGGAGGAGGGCGTGGACGATCAGGTGATTCTGATTTCCGAGTCCGGCCTGATTGGCGGAATTCCGGCCTCCGGCGGCGACTTCGGTGCCCACTACAATCCGGAGGCAATGCTGAATCAGACGGATCATTTCAGCTTCTTTGATCAGGGCGGCCTGGATGTGGCCTTCTTCGGACTCAGCGAGGTGGATAAGGATGGAAATGTGAATACCACCTACTTAAACGGAAAGATCGCAGGTGTGGGCGGATTTGCAAATATCTCTGCCAATGCCAAGCACTCTGTCTTTGTGGGAACCTTCACCGCCAGCGGGCTCAAGTGCCATGTGGAGGACGGCAGGCTGGTTATCGACCAGGAGGGCAGATTCCACAAGTTTGTGGAGAGCTGCGTGCAGCTGTCCTTCAACGCCGGCAAGTCCCTGGAGCGGGGCAATAAGGTAACCTTTGTCACGGAGCGCTGCGTGCTGGAGCGCCGTCCTGAGGGACTGGTGCTTACAGAGATCGCTCCCGGCATTGATCTGCAGACGCAGGTTCTGGATCAGATGGGCTTTAAGCCGATTATCCCCGAGGGCGGTCCCAAGCTGATGGATCCGGCGATTTTTGAGGAGACATGGGGGCATCTGAAGGATACCTTCTAAAAGAGAGATAGGAAATATTTCGGAGGACAGATGGTATGTCGAATAAATTACACTTCAATCACTGCTTTGTCTGCGGGCCTGAGAATCCCAGCGGGCTTCACATCCATTTTACACTGGGAGATAAAAAGGCGTGGTGCCAGTGGACGGTGCTGGAGGACTACGTAGGGTACTCCAATATGCTGCACGGAGGCATTATGTCCGCCATCATGGATGACCTGATGGGGCATGCCACATATTCCATGAATGTGGATGTGGTGACCGCTCACCTGGAGATGGATTACAGGTCGCCTGCTTATGTGGGGGACGTTCTGGACTGCAGCGCCTGGGTGACAGAAGTGGGAACGGGCAGATCCATGAAGGTTGAGGGAGCTATCTACTGCGGAGACAGGCTGATTGCCCAGGGAAAAAGTGTGGTAGTAATCGGCAAAAAGGCTGAGGAGGATGGAGCATGAGGGAAGCGGGCGCCTTGATTGTGGCTGCCGGAAGATCGGTTCGGATGGGAGATTTTAAGCCCCTGATGGAGTTTAAGGGGGAGACTGTGATCCGCCGGGTGGTCCGCAGCCTGAAGGAGGCCGGCGCCTCGCCCATTTTTCTCGTGACAGGCTATCGCGGAGAAGACCTCAGGGCGCACCTCACAGGCGAGGATATACGCTTTGTGGAGAACCCTGATTACGCGGCTACCCAGATGTTTGATTCGGTAAAGCTCGGACTTGAGGAGGCGGTCCGCTCCTGCGGCCGCATCCTGATCACACCGGGGGATGTCCCTCTTCTGTCCGTGCCGATTATTCGGCGGGTGATGGAGGAGGAGGCTCCCTTGGTCCGTCCGGTCTATGGAAACCGGCCGGGCCATCCTGTGCTGATCTCAGCTGACCTGGCGCGCATGCTGTGCCTGTACCAGGGGGAGGGAGGCTTAAGGCAGGCCATGGAGAGCCTGCCCGTGCCCTTGAAGGACATTCCCGTGGAGGATGAGGCGGTCTATATGGATGCGGATACGCCCCAGGAGTTTGAACGGCTCCTGGCCATCGCGGACGCCAGAGAGCTGTCAGAAAAATAGACACTGAAAATGTATGACCAGCAGGGCGGAGGATAGAAGAGCAGTCCTCCGCCCTGTATTTTTGCTCATATAGGTAGGTCGACCGACTTTTTTCGGCAAACCGGTTTACAAATCAGGAAAAATATGTTATTTTATTCACAGAGCGTTATTTTTTTAAATTAATAACGGTGGAGGTTGACGGAGGATGAAGCTGATTAAGACAGAGGATGCGGTGGGAACCGTACTGTGCCATGATATTACCCAGATTATCAAGGGAGTGACCAAGGACGCGGTGTTCCGCAAGGGACACGTGGTTACCGAGGAGGATGTGCCGGTGCTCTTAAGCGTGGGCAAGGAATGGCTCTACGTGTGGGAGAAGGAGGAGGGCATGCTCCACGAGAACGACGCGGCGGAGATTCTCTGCGCCATGTGCCGGGGAGAGCATATGGAGCGCTCCGAGGCCAAGGAGGGAAAGATTGAGCTGACAGCGGCCTGCGACGGCCTTTTGAAGGTGAACAATGAGGCCCTTAAGGCGGTGAACGGCTTTGGCCAGATGATGATCGCCACGCGCCACGGGAATTTCGGCGTGAAGGCCGGGGACAAGCTGGCGGGAACCCGCATCATTCCCCTGGTGATTGAGGAGGAGAAGATGGAGGGGGCCAGGAAGGCGGCCATGGACATCACAGGCGGCAGGCCCATCCTCTCCCTTCTGCCCTTTGTACATAAAAAGGTGGGAATTGTGACCACGGGAAATGAGGTCTATACGGGCCGGATTAAGGATACCTTTACGCCGGTGATTCTGGAGAAGCTCTCGGAGTTTGATGCGGAGGTCATCGGGCACATTACCTTGAACGACGACGACAAGCGGGTGACCGCCGCCATCCTGGAGCTCATTGAGAAGGGGGCGGATGTGGTTGTCTGTACCGGCGGCATGAGCGTGGACCCGGACGACCGGACGCCCCTTGCCATCAAAAATACGGGAAGCCGCATTGTGTCCTACGGCGCTCCGGTGCTTCCGGGCGCTATGTTCCTCCTCTCCTACTACGAGAAGGGACGGGAGGGGAAAGCGCCTGTGGCGGTGATGGGGCTTCCGGGCTGCGTGATGTACGCCAAGAGAACCATTTTCGACCTGGTTCTGCCCCGGGTGATGGCGGATGACCCGGTGACGGCCGAGGATCTGGCGGCTCTGGGACAGGGCGGGCTCTGCCTGAGCTGCCCGGTCTGCACCTTCCCCAACTGCGGATTTGGAAAGGGCATGTGACTGGCAGCGATAGGAAGCGCGGTTTGAGGAGGCTTGCAGATGGAATTTACGCATTTTGACGAGGCGGGAAATGCCCGCATGGTGGATGTGGGCGATAAGGACGAGACAAAACGGGAGGCTGTGGCCAAGGGGAGCATTTTCATGAGCCCGGAGTGCCTGCGCATGGTGGCGGAGGGCTCCATGAAGAAGGGGGACGTGCTGGGCGTGGCCCGGGTGGCGGGCATTATGGGCGCCAAGCGGACCTCGGACCTCATCCCCTTGTGCCATATTTTGAATCTCACCAAGCTGACCATTGATTTTGTGATTAAGGAGGAGAGCTGCGAGATCGAGGCCTCCTGCCGGGCCAAGACCACGGGGCGGACCGGGGTGGAGATGGAGGCCCTGACCGGGGTTTCCGTGGCCCTTCTCACGATTTACGATATGTGCAAGGCGGTGGATAAGACCATGGAGATAGGCGGCATCCACTTAGAGTACAAGGCCGGGGGCAAGAGCGGCGAGTTTTACAACCCGGGCCGGGAAAGGGATGGGGAGAACCATGCGGGATGAATGGGGACGGACCATTGAGTATATGCGGATTTCCATCACGGACCGGTGCAACCTGCGGTGCAAATACTGTATGCCGGACGGGGTGGAGGCTGTGCCCCGGTGGGATATCCTGTCCTTGGAGGAAATTTTGGCAGCGGCCTATTGCGCCGCCGGCCTGGGGGTCCGCTTTTTGAAGGTCACCGGGGGAGAGCCGCTGGTGCGCAGGGACTGCTGCCAGCTGGTGGCGGCCTTAAAGGCAGTGCCCGGGATTGAGAAGGTGACCCTGACCACCAACGGGGTCCTGCTGGGACAGTACCTGGAGGACCTGCAGAGGGCGGGGATTGACGCCATCAACGTGAGCCTGGACACACTGGATGCAGGGCAGTACGCGGCGATTACAGGCAGGGACTGCCTAGACCAGGTGAAGGCCTCCATCCGCCGGGCGGTGGAGGCGGGGATTGGGGTGAAGATAAACGCCGTATCCCTGGACCTGGGGGAGGATAATTGGCGGGAGCTTGTGGAGATTGGCCGGGAGCATCCGGTGGATGTGCGGTTTATCGAGATGATGCCCATTGGATACGGGCGGAAGTTCCCCTGCGTGGACCACAGATCCCTCCTTGCGCGGATGAAGGCCTGCTACCCGGCCATGGAGCCGGACGGGCGCAGGCACGGCTACGGGCCGGCGGTGTATTACCGGATTCCGGGATTTAAAGGCAGCGTGGGCTTTATCAGCGCCATTCACGGAAAGTTCTGCGACAGCTGCAACCGGGTCCGCCTGACCTCCCAGGGGTATCTGAAGACCTGCCTCTGCTACGAGGACGGGGTGGACCTGCGGGCCATCCTTAGGGAGGGCGAGGAAAGGCCCAAGGAGCCGGTGCATTACCGGTGGCCTGAGGGGCGCTCCCCGTCGGACGGGGACCTGCAGAGGCGGCTGCGGGCGGCTATGATGCAGGCCATCGGGAAAAAGCCCAGGGCCCATTGCTTTGAGAGGCCCCAGGATATCACGGAGGCGGCAAATATGATTGCGATTGGAGGGTGAGATTACCATGGAAGAGAATAAAAAGGAAACAGAGCAGAGCCTTCTCGGAACGGTCCGGGCTATCTGCATCAGCCGGGTGCGGGGCGTGGAGAAGGAGTCTGTGCCGGAGGGGCATTTTCTTAAGGATTACGGCATCGAGGGGGATGCCCACGCCGGACACTGGCACCGGCAGGTAAGCCTTCTGTCCTACGACAAGGTGGAGGAATTCAACAAAAGGGGCGCCGATGTGAAGGACGGGGCCTTTGGGGAAAATCTTGTGGTGGAGGGACTGGATTTCCGCTCCCTGCCCGTGGGAACCCGGCTCTATGCTGGGGACGTGGTTCTGGAGATGACCCAGATTGGAAAGGAATGCCACAGCCACTGCGCCATTTACAAGCGCATGGGGGAGTGCATCATGCCCCGGGAGGGCGTGTTCGCAGAGGTCCTGCAGGAGGGCGTGATCCGTCCGGGGGATGTGATGCGGGCGGTGCTTCCGGACGCGGCCAGACCCTTTCGGGCCGCAGTGATTACCTTAAGCGATAAGGGGGCAAGGGGCGAGCGGGAGGATGCAAGCGGGCCCGCCGCAGCCGAGATGCTTAGGGAAGCGGGCTATGAGGTGGTGGAGACGCTCCTGCTGCCCGACGAGCCAGCCAAGCTTAAGACCCAGCTCATCCGTCTGGCGGACGGCCGCCAGGTGGATTTGATTCTTACAAGCGGGGGAACGGGATTCTCCCTCAGGGATCAGACGCCGGAGGCCACGCTGGCCGTGGCGGACCGGAACGCGCCGGGAATTGCGGAGGCCATCCGGGCCAAGTCCCTGGCGGTGACGGACCGGGCTATGCTGAGCCGGGGGGTCTCCGTGATACGAAAGAAGACCCTGATTGTGAATCTGCCCGGAAGCCCCAAGGCGGTGCGGGAGAGCCTGGGATTTATCCTGGGAAGCCTGGACCACGGTCTGGCTATTCTCAGGGGGAGCGCGTCGGAATGTGCGAGGACTTGAAAGGAGAGGACAGAAGATGAAAAAACATTTTGCAATGGTTATGGCAGCCATGATGGCGGCGGGCATGCTGGCCGGGTGCTCCGGGAAGGCGGAGGAGACCACGGCGGCGCAGACAACAGCGGCAGAGACAACAGCGGCGGAGACGAAAGCCGCAGAGGCGGAGACGGAGGAGCCTGCCTCTGAGGAGGCGGCTTCCGAGGCCGCTGCTTCCGGCGAGGAGACGGAGATTCTGGTGGCTGCTGCAGCCAGCTTAAAGAATGCCTATGAGGAGGAGCTCATCCCTATGTTTGAGGAGGCAAATCCCGGCGTGACTGTGAGCGGCACCTACGACAGCTCAGGAAAGCTTCAGACCCAGATTGAGGAGGGCCTGGAGGCGGATGTGTTCATGTCTGCTGCCACCAAGCAGATGGATGCCTTAAATGCGGAGGGGCTGATTGCCTCCGATACCATTGTGAATCTTCTGGAGAACAAAATTGTGCTGATTGTGCCCTCCTCCAGCGAGCTGGGGCTGACCGCCTTTGAGGATATCGCCAAGGCGGAGACCATTGCCCTGGGCGACCCGGCCAGCGTTCCCGCAGGCCAGTACGCCGAGGAGGCCCTGACGAACCTTGGCATCTGGGATTCCATTCAGGACAAGGTGAGCTTTGGAACCAATGTGACCGAGGTGTTAAACCAGGTGGCGGCCTCCAGCGCGGACGCGGGCATTGTGTACGCTACGGATGCGGCCAGCATGGCGGACCAGGTGACAGTGATTGCCGAGGCGCCGGAGGGCAGCCTGGCGGAGCCGGTAATCTATCCGGTGGCTGTGGTGGCAAATTCCGCCCATCCCGACGAGGCAAATGCCTTTGTTGAATTCTTAAAGACCGGTGAGGCCATGGCTGTGTTCGAGGCCTATGGATTCTCAGCCGGACAGTAAAGCTTAAAATCCGCAGAGCCGCAGGTGATTTGCGGCAGCTTGGCGGGCGGCAGACCCAGGGCACGTTTTTGCGCGCTTTGGTCCGCCGTCCTTACTGAATTTACAGCGGAACTTTATAAGAGATGAGGTAAGCGCGTATGGATTGGTCCCCGATACTGATTTCCATGAAGACAGCCAGCCTGTCAATTTTTATCACATTTTTTCTGGGTATTTTCGCGGCCTGGAGGGTGGTGCGCATCCGAAGCCAGGTCTGGAAAAATATCTGTGATGGGATTCTGACCCTTCCCCTGGTCCTGCCGCCCACGGTGGCCGGATTTTTTCTGCTTTATATCTTCGGAGTGAAACGGCCCATCGGCCAGTTTTTCATTGACTATTTCAGCATCAAAATCGCATTTTCCTGGGGCGCCACGGTCATCGCGGCGGTGACCATGTCATTTCCCCTGATGTACCGGTCCGCCCGGGGCGCCTTCGAGCAGGTGGACCAGAATCTGGTGGCTGCGGCCCGGACCCTGGGGATGAGCGAGTGGGCTATCTTTCGGAAGGTTCTCCTTGCTAATGCCATTCCCGGCGTGGTCAGCGGCGGCGTCCTGGCCTTTGCCCGGGGCCTGGGGGAATTCGGCGCCACTGCCATGATTGCGGGAAATATCGCGGGCAAGACCCGTACCCTTCCCATGGCGGTCTACTCGGAGGTGGCGGCGGGCAACATGGATTCCGCCTACGGGTATGTGGCGGTGATTGTGGTGATCGCGTTTATCTCCGTGGTGCTTATGAACATCGCGGCTTACAAGGCAGGAGGACACACCCATGGCTATTGATACAGAGAGAAACCTCCATCTGGGGGTGGAAATACGAAAAAAGCTTAAGGGATTTGAGCTGGAGATGAATTTTCAGGCGAAGCGGGGCTGCATGGGCATCCTGGGGCCATCGGGCTGCGGAAAGAGCATGACACTAAAGTCTATCGCAGGCATCGTGACTCCGGACGCCGGCCGCATTGCCCTCCAGTATGCCCAGGGGGAGGCGGCAGGCGGACGGGTCCTCTTTGACTCCTCCCTGCGGATCAATGAATGTCCCCAGGCCCGGCGGGTGGGCTATCTCTTCCAGAATTACGCCCTCTTCCCCAACATGTCTGTGGAGGAGAATATTGTGGCGGGACTGAAGGGAAAATGGGCGAGGAAGGCCGTGGGCGGCCGCCGGCCCGCCACGCTCTCCGGGGAGGCCATTAAAAGGCGGGCCGCAGAGATGATAGAGCGCTTCCGCCTTGGAGGCCTTGAGAAGCGCTATCCGGCCCAGCTGTCCGGCGGCCAGCAGCAGCGGGCAGCCCTGGCCCGGATTATGGCCTATGAGCCGGAGGTGGTGCTCTTTGACGAGCCATTTTCCGCTATGGACACGCATCTGCGGGAAAAGCTGCGCCTGGAGCTTTTGGAGATGTTAAAGAAATACGACGGCATTTCCATCCTTGTGACCCACGACAGGGACGAGGCCTACCAGCTCTGCAAAACCATGCTCCTCATGGACCAGGGCCGCGTCCTGGCAGGCGGAAATACCATGGACCTGTTTAAGAATCCGGTGACCTGCAAGGCGGCCCGGTTCAC
Organism: uncultured Enterocloster sp.; assembly: GCA_944382045.1. Taxonomy (GTDB): domain Bacteria; phylum Bacillota; class Clostridia; order Lachnospirales; family Lachnospiraceae; genus Enterocloster. The sequence continues at coordinate 8,541 of CALWMT010000002.1, forward strand.
GGGGTGCAAGAATATTTCACGGATTGAACGGCTGGGGGATGGGCGGATACGGGCCCTGGACTGGAAGGGGCTGGAGCTCTTTGCGGACCGGCCCATCGGGGAGGAAATCACCGCTGTGGGCATCCGCGCCCATGATTTTGAGCCCCTGTCTGCGGGGGAGGCCGAGGGCTTTGCGGGCAGGAGGGACGCCAATTTAATTCCGGTGGAAAATCCCTCTATTTCTGAAATGCCCTTTGAGTGGTATGTGACACTGGACAATGGACTTTGGTGGAAGCGGGAGAAGAGCATTCACGACCACAGCCCGGCGGATGCGGTTCCGGCGTATCTGCGGATTGAGCCGTCGGCTCTGATGCTGCTTTCCGGGGAAGTGGAGTGAGTTATGAAGACAGGCGCGCTGATTGTGGCCGCTGGCCACGATAAAGACCGGGAGGCCTTTCGGCCCATGCTTCCCGTGGGGGACAGCACGGTTATCCGGCGGATTATCATTACGATGAAGCAGGCGGGGATTGACCCGATTGTGGTTGTGACGGGCAGCCGGGGGGACGAGCTGGAAAAGCACATCGCCAAGCTGCGTGTCATCTGCCTGCGGAATGAGCGCTATGAGGACACCCAGATGTTTTACAGCATCTGCCTGGGGTTAAATTATATGGAGGATCTCTGCGACCGGGTGTTCGTCCTCCCGGCCAAATTTCCCATGTTCCTGCCGAGAACCATGAAGCGGCTGATGGCGGAGGAGGCGCCGGTGGTCTGTCCCTCCCTCCACGGGAGGCGGGGGCACCCCATCCTGATTTCCAGGGAAATGATCCGGCCAATCACCTCCTTTAAGGGGGCCTTTGGCCTTCGGGGGGCCCTGGAGCAGCCGCAGATGCAGGAGAAGATCCGGGAGATGCCCGTGGAGGATGAGGGGATTATCCTGGCAGTGGACAGCGAGGAGGACTGCGCCCAGCCTGGAGTGGAATCCGGGCGCATCGCCGTCCACCCCCAGATTTCTCTGGAGCTTGGGCGCAATGAGGAATTTTTCGGCCCCTTTATGGCCCAGTTTCTCTCCATCACCGGCCACACGGGATCCATGCAGACGGCCTGCCGCCAGATGCACATGTCCTACACCAAGGGGTGGAGTATGTTAAAGGCTGCGGAGCGGCAGCTGGGCTTCCCCATCCTGGTGACACGGTCCGGCGGGGCGGAGGGCGGCTTCTCCCAGCTCACCCCCAAGGCCAGTGAATTTTTGACCCGCTACCTGGCCATGGAGCAGGCCCTGCGCCGGGAGGGGGAGCGGCTGTTCGGGGAGTATTTTCCCGAGTACGGAGGGGATGAGCCGGCCCAGAGCGCGGACCGGGAGCCGGAAGGCGGAGAAATGGGTCCGGGCGGTGCTGGCAAAGAGCCGGAAGACGGAGAAAGAAGGCCGGGCGGCGCTGCCGCCGGGCAGAAGGAAAGGAAGGATAGATGATGAGAGAGCTGTTTGAGAAATTAAAGAAGCATCTGGAGCAGGGGGAGGCCGCCGTGCTGGTGACCGTGATTGCCAGCTCCGGATCCACCCCCAGGGGCGCAGGCTCCCGGATGCTGGTGGATAAGGACGGCCTTGTGTGCGGCACCATCGGAGGCGGGGCCGTGGAGTACAAGGCCATGGGCATTGCAAAGGAGGCCCTGGAGAAAAAGTCCTCCTACACCCATGGATTCACTCTGACCCGCAATCAGGTGGCGGACATCGGCATGGTCTGCGGCGGGGACGTGACCGTGTATTTTCAGTATGTGGATCCGGAGGACAGGACGTTTCGGGCATTTCTGGAGCAGATTCTGGAGGCCCTGTCCCGGGACGAGGACAGCTGGCTGCTCCTTGACATCACGGATGAGACCTGTTGGAAAATGGGCCTTTACCGCAGGGGAGAGGCCCTGGGGATGGATCTGCCGGAGGAGATGGACAAAAGCTTTGGGGTCAAGGCCCTGCAGCGGGAGGCCGGGGGACGTAAATATTATGTGGAGCCCCTGGTGCAGGCGGGCACGGTGTACGTGTTCGGCGGGGGCCATGTGGCCCAGGAGCTGGTTCCGGTTCTGGCCCATGTGGGCTTTCGGTGCGTGGTCATGGACGACCGGGAGGAGTTTGCCAATCCCCAGGTATTTCCCCAGGCAAAGCGCACGGTGGTGGGGGATCTGGAGCGGATCTCCGACTATGTGCAGATCACAGAGCGGGACTATGTGTGCGTCATGACCAGGGGCCACCAGTTCGACTACTATGTGCAGCGCCAGGCCCTGGCGGCTAAGCCCCGGTACATCGGCGTGATGGGCAGCCGCAATAAGATTAAGGTTACCACGGAGAAGCTTCTGGCGGATGGATTTACCCTGGAGGAGATTCAGTTCTGCCACATGCCCATCGGCACGAACATCCTGGCCCAGACGCCGGCGGAGATCGCTATCAGCGTGGCGGGGGAGCTGATCTGCGTGCGTGCGGAGAGTATGAAGGGGTAGGTGCGGCGGAAGAAGTGGTGAAAAACATGCCGTCAAATATGATTGATACGAATGTCCTTATCTCCGCGGCACTGAATGTAAATGGCTTACCCTAAAGGGCATCCCGTAATGCATGCCCCTGCGGGGCGGGCGCGCTAACGCGCGAAGGGGTATACCCGCAGGGCACCCCTTTTCGCGTGAAGCGATGGTCTACCGCTTTTCCAAAATCATCTTCTCCAATTCTTCTGCCGAATCAATGCCCCTGGCAAAGGAAATCCACAGCTTCAGAAGCTTTGGATCCTGTTCCTTTTGAAGCAGCCGGGCGTTTTCTTCCCGCTCTATCTGAAGCAGCCTCGCGCTTTCCTCACGTCCCTGCTTACAAGCAAGCTTGACACCTGCTTTTGCCCCTGTTTACCCGCCGTCTGAACTATTACTATAAATGAAAAAGAAATGCAGCGATTGTACATTCCGCCTGTTCGCCCCCTCCGGTTCAAGGCGAATATGCTGTCCCAAAATTAAAATCTGCGTAAAACAACTGTAAAAAATACCCAATCACCCTGGGCACATTCACAAAATTTCAAAAATTTCTCTGGAAAAGACTATGGAAGTCTCCCATTTTATGGTACAATCAGGGGGTAAGATTAATTGATGCAGCCGTTCAGGCGGAAAGAAAAGCCTGAACGCCTGCAAATTGTAACCCTTTAGACAGGGCATCTTCCTGCCTGCCGTCTGAACGGTTACTACAAATTCATTCAGGGGGATGTAAAAATGGCAAAAGAAATGATTGCAATGCTTCTTGCCGGTGGCCAGGGATCCCGTCTGTACGCCTTGACCCAAAAGCTGGCAAAACCCGCAGTTCCCTTTGGAGGAAAGTACAGGATCATCGATTTTCCTCTGTCGAACTGCGTGAACTCCGGAATTGATACGGTGGGTATTCTGACCCAGTATCAGCCTTTGGTTCTCAATGAGTACATAGGCAATGGACAGCCCTGGGATCTGGACCGTCTGCACGGAGGGGTTCATGTGCTTCCGCCTTATCAGCAGGCCTCAGGCTCTGACTGGTACAAGGGCACAGCCAATGCGATTTATCAGAATATTTCCTTTATTGAGCGGTACAATCCGCAGTACGTGATCATTCTTTCCGGTGACCAGATCTGCAAGCAGGATTACAGCGACTTCCTTCGCTTCCACAAGGAGAAGGGGGCGGAATTCAGCGTGGCGGTTATGGAGGTGCCGTGGGAGGATGCGTCCCGCTTCGGCCTGATGGTGGCGGACGAGAACGACCGAATCACCGAATTCCAGGAGAAGCCCAAGAATCCTAAGTCCAACCTGGCTTCCATGGGTATCTACATCTTTAATTGGGATATTTTGAAGAAGTATCTCATCGAGGATGAGGCGGATCCCAATTCTGAGAACGATTTTGGAAACAACATTATCCCCAATCTGCTGAGGGACGGGCGGGCTATGTACGCCTACCATTTCAGCGGATACTGGAAGGATGTGGGAACCATTCCCTCGCTCTGGGAGGCCAACATGGAGGTTCTGGATCCGGAGCACAGCGGCATCAATCTGTTTGACACAGAGTGGAAGATCTACAGCCGCAACAGCGGCATGACAGGCCATCGGATTGTGGGAGACGCCGTGGTGGAGAATTCCATGATCACGGACGGCTGCCGCATCGCGGGGCATGTGAAGCACTCCATCCTCTTTGCGGGCGTGCAGGTAGAGGAAGGCGCCGAGGTGGAGGATGCGGTCGTCATGGGCGGCACCGTGATCAAGGCCGGCGCTGTGGTGAAGCACTGTATCGTTGCTGAGAATGTGGTGATCGGTGAGAATGCCGTGGTGGGCGCTATGCCTGCGGACGGAGAGAAGGGGGTTGCAACTGTGGGATCCGGCGTCTATATCGGAGACGGCGCTAAGATCGGCCCCAATGCCATGGTGAGCAATAATGTAAAGGGTGGTGAAGAGCAATGGTAAATTCGAACGCAAATGCACTGGGAGTTATTTTCCCCAACAGCTATGATACCCTGGTTCCCGAGCTGGTAGGAGAGCGTCTTATGGCCTCCATTCCCTTCGCGAGCCGTTACCGCATGGTGGATTTTATCCTTTCCAGCATGGTAAACTGCGGCATTGACAATATTTCCCTGATTGTAAGAAAGAACTATCACTCCCTGATGGACCACCTGGGCTCTGGCCGTGAGTGGGATCTGACCCGCAAGAACGGCGGCCTCAACATCGTTCCGCCCTTTGCTGAGAAGACCGTGAAGGTATACAACGGACGTGTGGAGGCGCTCGCCAGCATTCTGGACTTTTTGAAGAGCCAGAAGGAGAAGTATGTGGTGATGTCTGACGCCAACATTGCGGTGAACTTTGACTTCAAGGCACTCATCGAGGCCCATATCGCAAGCGGCGCAGATGTGACTGTGGCCTACGCCGAGGAGGAGATTCCCGCGGCAGATATGGAGGCTCCGGTTCTCAACAAGGCCATGTATTACACCCTGGATATGGAGGATGGCCGCGTTAAGAATATCAAGATCAACTCCAAGGAGAAGGGCGTTCAGAATTTCTCCATGAACATCTACATCATGGATCGGGAGATGCTCATTGACCAGATCAGCACAGGCTATGTTCGGGGATATGTGTTCTTTGAGCGCGACATTCTGGCACCGAACCTGGACAAGCTGAATGTGAGAGGCTTTAAGTTTGACGGCTATATGGCCCGCATCAGCGATACCAAGAGCTATTTCGATGAGAATATGAAGCTTCTGGAGGGCGGAAACCTGGAAGCATTGTTCTCAGGCAATACCATTTACACCAAGATCCGTGACGACAATCCCACACGCTATATCGATGGTGCCAAGGTGAAGAACATCATGGCTGCTGACGGCTGCATCATTGAGGGAGAGGTGGAGAACAGCATCCTCTTCAGAGGCGTAAAGGTTGAAAAGGGCGCCAAGGTGAAGAACTGCGTGCTCATGCAGGATACCGTGGTTGGCGAGGGAGCAAGCCTGGAATACATCATCACAGACAAGAACGTGACGATCACAGCCGGCAAGGAGGTCAAGGGAACGGACACCTTCCCGGTATATGTGGCGAAGCGGCAGACCGTATAGGCGCGCGTACATTTTTAAACACGTTTTAGGACAGTGAATGCAGAGGCTGTCCCCGGTGCCTGGAAGCTCCAGGGCTGGGGGCAGCCTTTTGCGGGCTGCGGCGGGCAGGAAATTCAGCAGCGGATAGGATATTCAGCAGCGGATAGGACATTCTGCGGACGGAAGAATGCCTGCGGCGGATGGGAGGAAAAGAATGGATAGAAGAAATCAGCTGATTATTGTGCGGGGAGCAGGGGATATCGCCTCGGGGACCATCTATAGGCTGCACCGGTGCGGTTATCCCGTGCTGGCGCTGGAGGCGCCTGTCCCCACGGCAATCCGGCGGCAGGCGGCATTTTCTGAGGCGGTATACGATGGAACCAGCCAGGTGGAGGATGTGGGGGGCGTGTGTATTTCCCGATTTGCGGAGGCAGCTGCCGTGTGGGAGCAGGGGGCTGTGCCTGTTTTAGTGGACCCGGACTGCCAGGTGTTAAAGGAGGTCCGCCCCTGGGCATTGGTGGATGCCATTTTGGCAAAGAAAAATCTGGGAACCAGCCGGGAAATGGCGGATAAGACGATCGCACTGGGGCCGGGATTCACTGCGGGAAAGGACGTGGATCTGGTGATTGAGACCCAGAGAGGACATAATCTGGGACGAATCATTGGAAACGGGCAGGCCAGCCCCAATACGGGGACACCGGGAATGATTGCCGGATATGGGAAGGAGCGGGTGATTCACTCCCCGGCCACAGGCATTCTCCTGGGACGAGTCCGCATCGGTGACCGGGTGGAGAAGGGGCAGGCCATGGCAGTGATTGTCACCGGGCAGGGGGAGGTGCCGGTAAAGGCCAGCCTGACAGGCATTGTCCGGGGACTTATAAAAGAAGGGATCCCCGTGAGAAAGGGGCTTAAAATTGCGGATATTGATCCCCGTGAGGAGGAATTTGAAAACTGCTTTACCATATCGGACAAAGCCCGGTGCATTGCCGGATCCGTGCTGGAGGGGCTGCTCTATCTGGAGGCAAAGGAGGCGCCTGCGGCGGGGAGGGACGGCCGCTGAGGCAGTCCCGGGCAGAGCCGGGACCGCGGGCAGAGCTAGAGCCGCGGGCAGAGCTAGAGCCGCCGGCAGAGCCAGGGCCGGATCAACAGGCACAGCCGCCGCATTTGCAGGCGAGAATTTCCGTCAGGGCAGTCCCGCTGCTTGTATGGCAGCGCACGATCTCAGTTTGGGAGGCGTCGACCTCATCGAGCGCACATTTGATCATTTTATGGGAAACGGTGTTCGTGAACAGCACCAGCAGATCCGGCCGGCCGATCTGTTTATCCATACTGGCGCTCATCTGAGTAAAAACCTTGGCCTTGCACTTGTAATTTTTACATATCTTTTTATACTGGCTTACCATGCGGTCATGGCCGCCGATGATGACAACGCTCATAAAAACCTCCTTTATGGCTGGTATAATACGATAAAGTTAGAAGTGACTAACTAAAATAATCATAGCGTATGAGGGAGGAATTGTCCAGCGTCACAATTGATAATTTTTATCAATATCCAGGGACGCTATATGCAAAAAATCAGGTGTGGTCAAAGAGAATAGGAAAAGGCAGTAGATATAGGCACTGAGTGCAGAGGTTCGGAACAAGGGGGCGTTTTTACGCCGGATTCACATCCGTCTGACTCAGCTGTCAGGCATCCGCGGCAGAGGCTGACAAAAACTCAAGAAAAATATTGGACGGGGCCGCCTGGATTTTGTTATAATCATTCATAAAAAGAGCCGCAAAAAAGGAGTTTGGAGGAAAAAAGCATGAGGAAATTATCGTTTGTCGTTGTGGGCTCCGGCTATCGGGCGATGTTTTACGGAAGAGCTGCCCGGACATATCCCGAGCTGCTTGAGATGAAATATATGCTCTGCCGTTCGCAGGAGAAGGCGGATAGAATTCGAACACAAACCGGGTTTTCAGTTACAACATCCAAAGAGGCCTGCGAGGCCTGCCGCCCAGATTTTGTTGTTGTGGCGGTGAATAAGGCGAATATCGCGGATGTGGCGGAGGAATGGGCCCTGCGCGGCCATGTGGTTCTGACGGAGACGCCGGCAGGAGCAAGCCTGGAGCAGCTGGAACGGATTTGGGAGCTTAGGGAGCGCTGCGGCTGCAGGATTCAGGTGGCGGAACAGTATTTCCATTATCCCAGCCTGGCGGTGGGGCTGAAGTATATAGAAAGGGGAGATATCGGCGAAGCATTTTCCCTATATATTTCCGCTGTCCACGATTATCATGGGGCAAGTATTATGAGAAAATATCTATCCGTGGGCCAGGAAGCGTTTGCGGCTTCCGCAAAACGATTTCGTTTTCCGCTGACAGAGACGGACTCGCGGGAGGGCGCTGTGACGGACGGGCGGATAACGCTGCGGGAGAGGGATATCGCACTGTTTGAATTTGCTTCCGGGAAGATCGGACTGTACGATTTTTCAGGAGAACAGTATCATTCGTTTATCCGAAGCCGGCATATCATTGTGCGCGGGCGGGACGGGGAGCTCTCGGACCAGGTGCTTTACCGGCTGGATGACCAGCATTATCCGAGGCCTAAGATTCTGCTGCCGGAGCTCGAACCGCGGTACCGGGCTTTGGAGACAAAAAGGCTTAGGGATTATGTCCGCATGTGGAAGCCGGAGCTCTCTCTGGATGAGATCGAGGATGAGTACGCCATTGCCTGTATGCTGTATGATATGGGGGATTACATTGCGGCTGGAAAAGAAATTTATCCGCTGCGGGACGCCCTGCAGGATGCTTATATGTGGCTGGTTCTGCAGGAGGCGGTCCAGAAGCCAGGAACGCAGATACACGCACGGGAAATGCCATGGAACGCGGGATAAGCATTATTTACAACCTCAAAAAAATGAACTATAATAAATTCCATGCGGAGGGATCAAGGGATGAGAGTTTTCTGCTTTAGCGGGAAAGCAGGCTGGACACAGACGGGAGCACTTCGGGAAGCTCTCTCTCACGCGTATCACGCAGGGCCTTGGCCGGAGGAGGCGCCCTTCGAGCTGCATTCGAAGCAGGCTCCCTTCGTCCTCTGTCTGGCCGGAGCCGGAGGCAAGACCTCCTACCTGAAGCAGCTGGCCTGGGAGGGAAGGGCAGCGGGATTAGGTCCAGCGGTCATTACGACCACCCACATATACCGCCCATCGGCCTTCGCGGCCTTGGACAGCAGTCCGGAGGCGGCGGAGCGCATGATACAAGAGCAGGGGATGGCGGTGGCAGGCCATTTGGAGGAGAATGGAAAAATTTCTTTCATGGGCTGGGATTGGTACCAGGGCTTGTGTGCCCGCGCCCGCCTGATCCTGGCGGAGACAGATGGCTCCCGCCGGCTTCCTATAAAGGTGCCGGGACCGGGGGAGCCGGTAATTCCCCATAATACCTCGCTCATTTTGTGTATTCTGGGGATGTCTGCCCTGGGGAAATCTCTGGAGGAGGTGTGCTTTCGCATAGAGCGGGCACGGGCGTGCTTGAAAATGCATGGCTGCCTGCGGGAGACGGTGGACGATGCAGTCCTGGAGTGCCTGATGGCATATGGATATCTGCTTCCTCTGCGGAAGGCCTTTCCCCGGGCAAAGGTGCTGCCGGTCTTTCACCAGGCGGATGACGCAGGGACCCAGGCAGCGGGAATCCGCATGCTGGAGCACATGGGAGAATGGGGCGGACTGGTCTCCGGCGGATTTTTGGGGGAGATGTCCTCGGAGCTATTCTAAAGGGGTATTTAAAAAGCAGCTTAGCGTGCGGGCAAGGGCATTTTCAGCAGGTGAAAATAGTGGATTTGGCAATGATCTATATGGCATCGGGCTTTGCCAGCCGGTTCGGCGAAAATAAGCTCTTATTTCCCTTTTGCGGCAAGCCTCTGTATTGTCATGGGCTTGAGCATCTCACGGAGGCAGCGGAGCTCCTGGCGGCGGGGGACGGGAGCCGTCCCTTTCTGGCGGTGGTCAGCCAATATCAGGAGATTCTTGATATGGCCAAAAAGCAGGGGCTTTGCGCTGTCACAAATTATGAGAGCTGGAAGGGGATAACAGCATCCCTCAGGCTGGGAACGAGAGCGGCAGGGGAGAGGGACGCGTACCTGTATTTTGTGGCGGATCAGCCGTTTACGCAGGCGGAGACCATCTGTGCCTTTGTGCGGGGATTCGCGGAGAGCGGGAGGGGAATCGGCTGCCTAACCTGCGGAAGGGGCCGGGGAAATCCGGTGATATTTTCCAGAAAATACAGGGAAAGGCTCTTGGCCTTGGACGGGGACAAGGGAGGAAGGCAGATTTTAGAAGCATTTCCAGAGGATATCTGGTTTATGGAGACGGCCTGCGGGGAGCTTCTGGACATTGACCGGCGGGAGGACATTGACCAGACAGGATATCATGAAAATAAAAGCAGAGGATAGAAGAAAGGGACGAGTGTATGGAAAAGCAGGAAAATGATTTTTCCAAGGGCAGTGTGGTGGCGAATATTCTCCGCCTGGCTGTGCCCATGACGCTGGCGCAGCTGATCAATGTACTCTACAATATTGTGGACCGCATTTACATCGGCATGATTCCGGAGAACGCTACCTTGTCGCTCACCGGCCTTGGACTTTGTCTGCCCATTATCTCCATGGTGGGTGCCTTTGCCAATCTCTTCGGCATGGGCGGCGCCCCTCTCTGCTCCATTGAGCGGGGCCGGGGAAATATTAAAGAGGCGGAGGCGATCATGGGCAATTCCTTTGTGCTCATGGTTCTGGTGGGCGTCATCCTGACTGTGCTGGGGCTGGCTGTGAAGCGGCCCATGCTCTATCTCTTCGGGGCCAGCGACGCCACCATCGGCTATGCGGACGCCTATATCACCATCTATCTGCTGGGAAATGTTTTTGTGATGATGGGCCTGGGCATGAACAGCTTTATCAATTCCCAGGGCTTTGGGACCATCGGCATGATGACGGTTCTTCTGGGCGCCATAGCCAACATTCTTTTGGACCCGCTGTTTATCTTTGTCTTTCACATGGGAGTTCAGGGAGCGGCCTTGGCTACCATTATCTCCCAGTTTTTGTCCGCCATGTGGATTCTGGCCTTTCTCACAGGGAAAAAGGCCCTGCTGCGCCTAAAGCCCTCGGCCATGCGGCTTTCGAGGAAGCGGATTCTCGACATCACAGGGCTGGGAATGTCCGGCTTTACCATGTCCATCACCAACAGCTCCGTGCAGGTCATGTACAATGCCCTGCTGCAGAGCTATGGCGGCGATCTCTACGTGGGAGTTATGACCGTTATCAATTCCGTGCGGGAGGTGATTTCCATGCCGGTGCAGGGCGTGACCCAGAGCGCTCAGCCCATTTTGGGATATAATTATGGGGCGGGGGAATATGGACGGGTGAAGAAGGGCATTATATTTACCTCTGTGGTCAGCATTGTCTATACATTTCTTATCTGGAGTGCGGTCCATGGATTCCCGGAGTTTTTTATACGGATATTTAACCGGGAGGGGGATCTGGTAGAGGCCGGGATCCCGGCCATGCGGGTATATTTCTTTGGCTTCTTTATGATGTCCCTGCAGTTTGCGGGTCAGGCGGTGTTTGTGGGGCTGGGAAAGGCAAAGCGGGCTGTATTTTTTTCCATTTTCCGGAAGGTTATTATTGTGATTCCGCTGATGATTCTGCTTCCTGTGCTGTTTGGCCTGGGAACCACCGGAGTTCTCATGGCGGAGCCGATTTCCAATTTTATCGGCGGCATTGCCTGCTTTGCGATCATGATTGTTACGGTGTGGCCGGAGCTCAGCGGACAGAAGAAGCGGTGAATGGAACGCAGAAAACTGCTCATACTATCTCTGTCACGGATGATGCGTGATCGAAAACCGGCGGGCTGCCGGCCGGAATCCACTGGCCGAGGTGCCGCCGGGAAAAACGCGGACATGAGATAGGAGGCAAAGAAAATGACCAAGCTGGAATGTAGTGTAACGAATTGTGTGCACAATGCGGACAGATGCTGCTGCAAGAGCTCCATCCTGGTGGACGGCCACAAGGCGTCCTCAGCGGAGGATACCTGCTGTGCGAGCTTTGACGAGAGCAAGGGCGGCGTGTTTACCAACCTGTTCAAGACTCCGGAGACCCGGCTGGAGGTGAGCTGCGACGCGGAGAAGTGCATGTACAATGAGGACCGGCGCTGTGTGGCGGACAAGATTTCCATCAATGGGGATGGGGCGGCTCAGTGCGGGGAGACTCGGTGCAGCACGTTTAAGGCAAGGTAAAAGAAATTGGGGCTGGATTCGGGCAGGAGCTTGGATCCGGCTCCCTTTTTTATGCTCCTTTTTGGGGCGCTCCTTTTTGTGGAAAAAACAGTTGACAACACAGCCAATCCGTAGTAAACTACTAGAAGTTGTGAGAACGACTGACAGGAAAGCAGGTATCCGCCTCACCCTGGCACGAGCAAGTGACCTGGGTTCATAGATGAGAGAGTTTGTCCCGGATTTACCCCTCAGTGGGGCTTCACCCTTTGGCGAAGCGGCCGGGCAGATGTATTTTCGTTGTATGTGAGCGGATGGTCTGTGCCCTCCGCTTTTTGTTATGCACACGCAGCCTTAGTCTTTTCAGCGGCTGTGCGGGATACATACAGGGCGGTGCAGCCGGTCTCATACAGGAAGGGAGCAGTTGTCGAGCTGAGGCGGCTGTTTTCGCGCCGCCGGGAACAATTATAAGTTAAGTTATGGAGGTGTACGACTATTAGCGAATTAATGATTAACGAACAGATCAGGGACAGAGAAGTACGTCTGATCGGTGTGGATGGACAGCAGCTGGGCATTATGTCCGCCAGGGAGGCTTACAAGCTGGCCCAGGAGGCAGAGCTGGATCTGGTAAAGATTGCCCCCACTGCGAAGCCGCCGGTATGTAAGATTATCGATTACGGCAAGTACCGCTACGAGATGGCCCGCAAGGAAAAGGAGGCCAGGAAGAAGCAGAAGGTAATCGATATTAAGGAAGTTCGTTTGTCGCCGAATATTGACACCAACGACTTAAACACAAAGGTCGGAGCTGCCAGAAAGTTTTTGGAAAAGGGAGACAAGGTGAAGGTCACCCTGCGTTTCAGGGGCCGTGAGATGGCGCATATGTCCAAGTCCAAGTACATTTTGGATGATTTTGCCCAGAGCCTGGCCGATATCGCGGTCATTGACAAGCCCTCCAAGGTAGAGGGAAGAACCATGGTTATGTTTTTAACCGCAAAGAAATAACAGCGTCCAGCCGGGAAACCATTTCCCGCTGTCTGCAAATAGAAAGTCTTAAGGAGGAATTTCACAATGCCAAAGTTAAAAACCAGCAGAGCTGCAGCAAAGCGCTTTAAAAAGACAGGAACCGGTAAGTTAGTCCGCAATAAAGCTTACAAGTCTCATATCTTGACCAAGAAGTCCACCAAGAGAAAGAGAAACTTAAGAAAAGACATCGTTACCGATATCACCAATTCCAAGGTAATGAAGAAGATTTTACCATACCTGTAAGTTTAGATTGTAGAAGGAGGAATTACCGATGGCAAGAGTTAAAGGCGGTTTAAATGCGAAAAAGAAGCACAATAGAATCTTAAAGATGGCGAAGGGCTACAGAGGCGCCCGTTCCAAGCAGTACAGAATTGCAAAGCAGTCCGTTATGCGGGCTCTGGCAAACTCCTATGCAGGCCGCAAGGAGAGAAAGCGTCAGTTCCGTCAGCTGTGGATTGCCCGTATCAATGCGGCTGCCCGCATCAACGGCCTCTCCTACAGCAAGTTTATGTACGGCTTAAAGCAGGCCGGTGTGGATCTGAACCGCAAGGTTCTGTCTGACATGGCGATCAACGACGCCGAGGGCTTCGCAAAGCTGGCTGAGCTGGCTAAGAGCAAGATCGCGTAAGATATATGATGATATAATACTGGTCCGATAGTATTTGCATCTGGTACCAGTACAGCACAAGCCGTTCCCGGGGCAACGCCTGGGGGCGGTTTTCTTTTGTTCACTAAGGTGCGGTCAAGAAGCCGGGATTGTCAGCCCTATGCGGATACAGGCCCCCAGAGGCTCTCTCAAGCAAGCTTGGAGCGCCTTTGGAGGCCTATATCCGCGCACGGCTGAGTAGTAATTCTCAATTATTGAAAATTTCTCACATACTTTACATTGCCCCCCCGCTTATGCTATGATAAAGCCATCTAACAGCTTCTATTTTCGGTAATTCTAAGCCAAATGGCATCGGTTCATTCGATCTGCTTCGACGGCAGTCTTTCTCTTTCCAGAACCATTCCAGGCAGAGATTTACAGAACAGAAAAAATACGGTATGATAAAAGGAGAACACGCATATGGGAAAACGGTCAGCAAAGCGAAGCTGCAAGGACAGTCTGTTTCGGATGGTATTCCGGGAGAAGAAAGACATGCGAAGACGCTGCTGGAAGAGGGACGGAGGCAGGGACGTGAGGAAAGCGCGAGGCTGCTTCAGATAGAGCGGGAAGAAAACGCCCGGCTGCTTCAAAAGGAACAGGAAAAAAGCGCTCAGCTGCTTTAAAAGGAACAAGAAAAAAGCGCCCAGCTTCAGAAGGAACGGGATCTGCACATCCAGTCTGTCCGCCAGCTGCTGCTTCAGGTTCTCAAATTAAAGGGTCTGGCAGCAGAGCCAATTACCCGGCGGATTCTGGAGGAACAGGATTCAAAGTTTCTGCAGCTGTGGATTTCCTTTGCCGGGGACATTGATTCGGCAGAAGAATTGGAGAAGATGATTTTGGGAGAGCGGTAGACCATCGCTGACGCGCGAAGGGGTATACCCGCGGGGCATACCGTAATACATGCCCCTTTGGGGCGGGCGCGCTGACGCGCGAAGGGGTATACCCGCGGGGCATACCGTAATACATGCCCCTTTGGGGCGGGCGCGCTGACGCGCGAAGGGGTATACCCATAGCGTAAATATACCATAAATCGCAGCTTTTCGCTGCCTTAATACATTGTCTAAAATTCGCATAAAACAACGCGTTTATTCGGAAAATTTCAAAGTGTTCTTAAGAAAGGCTTAATAAATAGGGCTATTCACAGCGGCGGATTTATGATAAACTTGACAGGTATACGGCAGAAGAAGGGCGGGAGGATCAAAGTTGATGCTGGAAGCGGAAGGGATCTGCAAGGCCTATGGCAGGCGCAGAATCCTTGAAAATCTGGACCTGCGGGCGGACGCGGGGGAGTGTGTAGGCATTCTTGGCAGCAATGGCTGCGGCAAGACCACTCTGCTCTCCATACTGGCAGGGGCCCAGAGGCCGGACAAGGGAAGGATCCTGCTGGGCGGCCAGGATACAGCCGGCAGGCCGGAGGTATTTTCCCGGCAGGCAGCCTATGTCCCCCAGGAGAATCCGCTGATGGAGGAGCTTTCCGTTCGGGATAACCTCCTTCTGTGGCACAGGGGCAGCAGGAAGGAGCTGGAGCGGGATCTGGCAGAGGGGCCTGCGGCTATGCTGGGGGTGTCCTCCATGCTGAGACAGCGGGCGGGACATCTCTCCGGCGGTATGAAAAAGCGGCTGAGCATCGCCTGCGCCCTGTCCAACCGAGCTCCGGTTCTCATTATGGATGAGCCTGGGGCAGCCCTGGATCTGGAGTGCAAGGAGGCCATCCGGCAGTATCTTCAGGACTACAGGAAGAAGGGCGGAACTGTGGTGCTCACCTCCCACGAGATGGAGGAGCTGAGCCTCTGCACCCGCATGTATGTTTTGAAAAATGGAAATCTCACAGAGATCGCAGGCGGCCTGTCAGCGGGAGAGCTGATAGGGCTGTTTCGATAGAGCGTGGTCCCGTGGAGCGTTGAACACGCTCCAGGCCGCGAAAGTAAGACAAAAGGAAATGTAACGGTACAGAGTACGGTTACAGAAAATCAGGGAGGAAATTTGCGTATGAAGTGTTTGAAGTGCGGGGCGCTGATCCCGGATGGGGCAGAGAAGTGCCCGGAGTGTCAGTATCCAGTCAATAGTGAGAGCGGCCAGGAGCCGGCGGCAGAGGCTTCTGAGAATGTAACGGCAGAAACAGAATCCGCCGAAGCTCCCGCAGAGGAAATGGTGCAGCCGGAGTCCAGTGAAGCGCCCGCAGAGGAGGCAGCGCAGCCAGAGCCCAGTGAAGCGTTCGCAGAGGAGGCAGCGCAGCCAGAGCCCAGTGAAGCGCCCGCAGAGGAGGCGGCACAGCCGCAGCCCGGGGAGGCAGCGAAGCCTGCCATGCCGCCTGCACCCAGCAAGAAGGGCGGAAAGGGCCCGGTGATCGCTGTGGCAGCCGTGGCTGTTGTGGCGGTGGGCGCCTTTGCGGTGGTGAAGCTTACGGCCCCGGATCCCAAGGAAGTGGTGATCCAGGCCTTTGAGAATGTGTACCCCGAGGACCAGGTGCTGCCCTTTGAGGAGATATTCGGCTTGTCCGATATGCTGGAGGCCTCCAGCACATCCAACACCCAGGGAAGCATGACCCTTGTCATGGATAACTGCTCCGACGAGACGATTGGCGCTTATGCGGGCACAGGAATCCGCCTGGGAAGCCGGTCTGATATGGATAATTTTAAGTCCGATGTGAACATGGCCCTTGTGTATAACGGCATGGATCTGGCAAATATCAATTTTTACTATGGGGATGACACGCTGATGATGTCCATGCCGGAGCTTACAGGCAAGGTGTTCACCGTTGACCTGGGCGAGGGGCTGGCGGACCGCCTGAAGGCGTCTCCTACGCTGGGACCTGCGCTCATCGAGAGCGGCGTGGATGTGGACGGCCTGGCCGCCTACATAACAGAATATTTTGACTGGGCAGAGTCCGTCGGCGAGGAGGGCGAGATGCCCTTTGATGTGACGGCTCTTCTGGAGCGCTACAAGGAGGGCTGCACGGCCTACGACAGCTTCAAGGAAGCGCTGACTGTAGAGAAGGCGGAGAAGGGCACGTACACCGTGGACGGAACGGAGGTTTCCTGCCAGGGATACTCGGTACAGGTCAGCAAGGCGGCCATGATTGATTTCCTGCGCACCTCCTCCGATTTCTTCCTCCAGGATGAGACATTTAAGGAGGACTATCTCCAGCAGCTGGAGATGAGCGTGCGCATGAGCGAGCTCATGGGAGCGGCGGCAGGCCTTGAGGGCCAGAGCGCCGAGGAGATGCTCCAGCAGACCTATGGTGAGATTGAAGACGGAGCGGCCCAGATGATTGACTATCTGGATCAGGTGTTAAATGATGTGCAGATGACGGTCTATGTGGATAAGGACGGAAATCTGGCAGC
>CALWMT010000003.1 GCA_944382045.1 uncultured Enterocloster sp.
AAGCCGTCCCTGGCTTAAGCCGCTGTCTTTCCATAAGGTACAAAGCTTCTTCCGCTGCCCCGGTAGAACCGGCTGAACAGCTCATAATACTCCAGACGCAGAACCTGGATGCCCACAATCAGGCCCTCCATGCCGCACACAAACAGGTTGCCGCCCACGACGACCGCCCAGTTGGGGCTTCCCGCCTCAGCGCCCGCCAGCATGAGCACCACCTCCATCATGGCTGCATGGCTCACCGCGAAGGCGCCCACACGGACAAAGGAAAGGGTGTTTGAGAAATAGCTCAGCAGCACCTCAAAGAGCTCAAAAATGCCCTGAACCGCAAACATCCCTGCGCCGCCCTCCAGCTTCGCTCTCTTTTTCTCCACCGCCGCCGTGAGAGGCTCCTTGAAGAACATGAGAATCAGGGGAACCACAAACATAACCACCAGGATCACCGTGGCCGGAAGGGTTCTTCCGCTTAAGAAGAGTACAATGGTGGCAGCCAGGGCGAAGTAAAACACAAGGCCCGCCGCCCCGTTTGTGTCAAAGTACAGCTTCTCCGTGTCGTGGCTTCTCAGGCTGTTGACAATGTTCAGCACCATGCAGAGAAGGATGATGCACATTCCCAGGCCCACAGCCACCACAAACACCGTGTTCAGGCGTCCGATAAAGGGAAGATCTGTCATAGCCTGCTGGGGTCTGAGCCAGGCCGCATCAATGATATCCTCAAATCCGAAGATGCTTCCAAAGAGCAGGCCGAAAATCGTGGAGAACAGTCCGCAGCAGGAGATAATGCCCGCCAGGCGCACCTTTTTCAGCCGGTAGAGCAGGAAGCCGCCGACGAGAAGGCAGAGCCCCTGCCCCGCGTCCCCGAACATGAACCCAAACAAAACCGAATAGGTGATTCCTATGAGGATCGTGGGGTCTATCTCGTTGTAGGCCGGCAGCCCGTACATCTCCACAAACATCTCAAAGGGCTTAAAGAGTCCCGGATTTTTCATCTTTGTGGGGGGCTTGCTCATAATGTTGCCGTGGTCGTCCTCCACAATACAGAAGGTATCCGCGTCATCTGCGATCTCCTGCTGGAAGCGCTTGGCATCCGCCTCCGTCATCCATCCGCAGAGAATATAGAAATTGTGGTTCTCATGCTTGGTGCAGGCCGCCATCTTGCGCACGTCAAAGTTCAGGGAGTATGCGTGAAGCCGGTCATAGGCCGCCGCCAGATCCTTCCCCCTGGCCGTAAGCTCCCTGCTGGCCGATGCCTTGGCCACCTCAATCTCGTGGTCCAGGTTCGCGATCCGATCCTCCAGCGCCACTCCGGCCTCCACCGGGGTCCCCTCGTACTCGTCTGGAAGAAACTGGCGCTCAAAATGCATGGAGGCATAGATGGCATCTATCTTCTCGGAGAGCTTATCCGGGACAAAATACACGATCCACACATAGTCCGCGTCCTCCTCACATTTGAACATAATCGTATCAATGGTCTCATAGACGTATTTGGAAAACTTTTCAAAGTAGTCCTTTGCAATGCGGCCAAAGCGGAACTTGACGAACTTGAGCTTTAAGATCTCCTTCACGTCATAGTTAAGTCCCTTGAAGGGCATCACCTGATCCCTGGATTTTACCAGCTCCTCCCGCTTGTCTAAGAGCTCCCTCTGGCGGGCATTTAACTGCTCAAAGGTTTCAGAGAGCTCCCGGATCGTCTGTGCCGCCTGGTTCACATCCATATCCGCCCGGTCTGCCTCCGGCAGGGCGTCCGGCCACTGCTCCATCAGCTCCTTTGCCCGGTCAAGCTCCCCCTTATACGGATTTATCTCAATGTAAGGTCTTAAGTCCTTTACCGTCTTCAGCTCGGACAGCGCGTTCTCCAGCTGAATCTCGTACCGGGACAGATAGACGTCTGCCACCCGGTCGATGTCCTCCTTGGGACCGGTAATGCTTAAGAATTTCATCTTCTCAATCACATTCCTTCCCCCTTTCTCAAGTAGCTGCCACCCCGTAGCGGATCCGCTCGATGGTGGTGATGATGCGCTCAATCTCCCGCTCCTTAAAATAGAGATAGGAGTTTAACGCAGCGATGGAATAGGGCTCACGGCGGCTGGTCACCTGATACACCCGGTCAATAATTTCTCGGGACAGGCCCTCCAGCCTCTGGCCTTCTCCCTCCCGCACCGCCTCCAGTCTTCCATACCAGCTGGCGCGTATCAGGCCGTACACCTTTTCCAGCGTATCCGCCTCCGCCATAGCCCGTATATCCGCCTTGGTCAGATGGAGGCTCACCGGAATGATAACCGCGTAAATTTCTGCGGCGGACAGGCGGTAGTACTTCTTGCACCGCACAATCCACTGAAGGTTCAGCATATCCATGCGGGTTCCAAAGCACTGCTCGATAATCCTCTTTTCTTTTTTCGAAAGGTACTTATCCTTGGCCCTCCACATGGACTTGAAGTACAGCATATCCATGGCGTTCTCACAGGCGGGAAGCAGAGCCCTTCCCTTATCCTGGAGGGCAGCCAAAACACCGTAATACGGCGACTCCTTCATATTTTCTATGAACTGTCCGATGCTTTTGCAGCCCTCCAGATTTTCCAGGCAGACCCGTGAATGGCGGTCGAAAAATTCCCGGAACACGGACAGATCCTGCTGCTGCTCCCGGTTCCCTGCCACGTTCCGCAGGCAGGTCTTCAAAATACCGATCTCGTAGTGCATAAAATACAGCTCCAGAAAGCGCCTCTGCTTCCTGTCTGCAAACTTATACAGCTTGGCAAAATCCTGATACTGGGATAGGTTCAGCTGCTGCTCGATGATGCCCCGGTGGAGATCCTTCTCCTCCAAGCCCTTAAAAATCGCTTCATAGGGCGGAAGCTTCATCAGAAACCGAACCGCCTCCGGAACGGATTCCAGGGCAGCCATCTGGGCAAACTGGGCGTCGCTTATCCGCCACCGCTCCATGGCCCGTATCTTGGTGGAAATGCCGCTGTAGCTAATCAGGCTTCCCATACCCTCACTCCTTTGTCATCTGGTCAAACAGCCGCTCCACATACATTCGGTGGCTCTTCTCATAATTTTCCTCCAGACTCTTAAGAAATGCCTCGGAATCCGCCTTCTGCTTATCCAGCATCTCCTGCATCTCCTTCTCCATCTGGCTCCGAATCTGGCTGATCCGCTCTGCGGTTTCCTTCTCCAGCTGTAAATCAAAAGCAGCCGTTTTCTTCTCTATCTCCTGGGCAAACGCCTTCTTTCTGACATTCGTCTCTTCCATAATAGAGTTGGCTGCTTCATCAATTTCTGACAATCTGTTGATCACCGTATCCATACGCGTTCCTCCTTCTTACCTTTTCCTCCTGCCCCCCTGCTTTTGTCCTCCTTATTGTCCCTGTTTTGAACTGTTACTATAATACTACTTTTTTTTATTTTTTCCAGCTCGAATTTGTAAAATTTATCTTGATTAATCCCAAGTTTTACGTCAAAACATCCAAATAACTCCCCCATTTCCTGTATAAACACGACAAAAAAGATGCCCTTGCCGGTGGTCTCCCATCCGGTTCGGGTATCTATTTTTAGCACTTTTTTAACATCTGGCATTATTCCTGCGCTTCCTCCGGCGCGGCCTCCTCGGATCCAGCATCCTGAGCAGTCTCCTCCACCCGCTCCAGATACTGGCTGGATATATAGGCCTCCTGGCCATCATAGTTGATTACCGACCAGTCATTGCTGTAGCGCTTTACATAATCCACCACGGTTCCATCCGACAGCTGAACCAGGATCCGGCTGTCTGTGGAGGGCTCGGAGCGGACATTCACGCTGTTTCCGTTCACCACCCAGGTCTCTGCGGCCGGCTCCGTCTCTGTCTCCGGCTCAGTCTCCGCGATCGTAGGCTGGGTGGGCGGCGGCGCAGGAGCCTCGGTCACGGTGGGCGCCGTGGTGGTGACATCCGTCTCCCCTCCTCCGGGCAGCAGCATACGGATAACCACAATTAAGAGAACCACCACCAGAACGGGAATCAGCAGCCTCCAAACATAAAACATAGGAGAAACCCTTCTGCGCTTCTTCCGCCTGGCCGTGCCTGTACGCGAGGAGCCTGCTCCAGATGGGCGGCTGCTCCGGCCCGCTGACTGCCCCCCTCTGGCACCAGACGGACGCCCTCCGGCCTGTCCCTGACGCCCCGCTGCGCTTCGTGTCTGTGTACGTACCGCAGGACGGCCTCCCGCTGTCTGCCTGCCTGCGCGGTTCTCCGCTGCAAAGGCAAAAACCGCCTGATTCAGCAGCTGATAGGCCTGATTCGCATCATAAGCCGTATCATCCCCCTCATGAACCGCCTTATTTCCCAGAATACGGATGGTATGGTAATTGTCCTTTGTCGCCTTGTCAATCCAGCGCCCCTCATAGAGCTGATCAATGGTGTCAGAGAGATCTCCCTCCACCAGGCAGGCCTTCTCAGCCTGGCACCGCACCATAACCTCCAGCGTCTGCCGGGCCTTCACCATCACCAAATTATATTCCTTGCGGGAAATCAGCTGTTCTGCCTCCTTCAGCCCCTGCTGGATCCTCTGCCAGCTGGTGGTCCGTTCCACATTTGACATAAGAGTTCCTCCTTAGTATCTCCGAAAAGCCGCCTATTTTATGTATAGTATACTAAATTTTTTCCAATTTTGCACTACTATTTTCGGTTGCAATTAAAATTCTCTGATGATACAATGTAACAGTTCCGACGGCGGGTGCTGCGTTATAATACCCGCACCAAAATGTAATTTCAGAAAGGATTGTTTTGCTTATGCGGCTGCGCCATATACCTGGAGCTGAGGAGGCTATTGCCTCCAGCCCCTATGTCATCCAGGATCCAGAGCTCAAAAAAGGAGCCTGGAATCAGGTCTTTGGAAACTCCCACCCTATAGAAATCGAGGTGGGGATGGGCAAGGGACGTTTTCTTATGGAGCTTGCCCTCTCCCATCCAGATGTCAATTATATCGGCATCGAGCGGTATTCCTCCGTTCTCTTAAAGGGACTGCAGAAAAGGGCACGGCTGGAGCTTGCAAATATTTTCTTTCTCTGCATCGATGCCAGGGACATGGCAGATATCTTCGCCCCCGGTGAGGTTTCGCGGATTTATCTCAACTTTTCCGATCCCTGGCCTAAGGACCGCCACGCCAAGCGGAGGCTGACCTCTCCCGCCTTCCTCTCCGTGTATGAGAAAATTCTCTCTGACCAGGGGCAGATCGAGTTCAAGACAGACAACCAGGATCTGTTTGCCTATTCTCTGGAATCCATTCCCTCCGCAGGGTGGACCATCACAGAGTATACCCGGGATCTTCACAACAGCCCTATGGTTCTGGGCAATGTGATGACAGAATATGAGACGAAGTTCTCCTCGCTCGGAAAGCCCATCTGCAAGCTCATTGCCCGGCCTGGAAGATAGAAGGGATCAGCCAGCTGCGGATCTGAGGAAGGGGCACGGCCGGCTGCACCCTCTCCCTCCGCCCGCATATACTGTAAGTAACCATCTGCAAAGGAGCACGCGCGATGCCGCTTCCCCCCTCGATTTCCCGAGCACTTTTAAAGGCCACCTGCGACAAAACCGCTCTGGACCGCAAGGCGCTTCGCCTCAGCCGTTCCTTCCTGGAGGTCAGTGAGCTTCTCGGCAGTCCGGCTCCCAAAAAACGGCCGGCGGAATCTGTTTTCTCCACTGACAGCAAAAAATAAAATTTTTATTAAAAAAACCTTGACTTTTTTTTAGAGACACCTTATAATGATGGACGTGTCGTTAAAAAGATATTGGTGAGCGCCCTTAGCTCAGTTGGTAGAGCAGTAGACTCTTAATCTATTTGTCCAGGGTTCGAGTCCCTGAGGGCGCACTTGAAGGTCTGACTTTGCAGATACAGGAAGCTGCGGGGTTGGACTTTTCTTTTTGTACAAGCTGCTGTTCCGATTCGGACAGACACCATTTCAGGAGGAAGCGCTATGAAACTCTTTCATCGGCTGGCCGGCATCCTTGCGGCCTTCTGTCTCATGATTGTCTTATTTGTTACTTCCGTAGAGGCTGTCGTTTACTGGACCCCCGGATATTTTGAACAAGAATATACCAAATACAATGTGCTGGACCAGCTGCCTCCCATGACCATGGAGGATCTTCTGGACGTCACGGATGAGATGATGGACTACCTGAAGGGAAAACGAGAGGACCTCCATGTGACCACTGTCATGGGCGGAGAGGAGCGGGAATTTTTTAACGCGCGGGAAATCGCCCATATGGAGGATGTGCAGGTGCTCTTTTTGAAGGCCATGTCCCTGCGGCGGATCTGCCTTTCTATCTGCATCCTGTGCCTGGCCCTCCTGCTTATCACAAAGGCCCCTGTCCGGCGGGTGCTTCCCCCCTCCATCTGTATTGGCACAGGCCTGTTTTTCGGCATAACCGCTGTTCTCGCAGGAATTATCTCCAGCAATTTTTCAAAATACTTTGTTATTTTTCATCATATCTTCTTCGACAATGACCTATGGATTCTCGATCCAGCCACAGACATGCTCATCAATATTGTGCCGGAGGGCTTCTTTATGGACACCGCGGCCCGCATTGGGCTTCTGTTCGGCATCTCCTCTGCCGTTCTTTTCGGACTCTGCCTCTTTTTAACCCTGCGGGGACGCCGCCGCGCATAGGCTGCGGCGCGCACATTTACAGTGCTTTACTTGCGTGCAAAAATACATTATAATCTGTAGTAACACAGTACAATGCTTAGGAGACCGATATCTATGAAGCGACTTATCCCGCTGCTCTGCTGCCTCTGCCTCGTGCTGGGGCTGGTGCCGCAGACAGCCTTGGCCGCTGTCCCCTGGCCCTCCGGCGTTTCTATTGAAGCGGACGGAGGGATCCTGATGGATGCGGACACCGGGACAATTTTATATGGAAAAAATATGGACCAGGCCTATTATCCTGCCAGCATCACCAAGATCCTCACCGCTCTCATCGTTCTTGAGCACTGCAGCCTGGATGAGATGGTGGAATTTTCTTATGATGATGTTTACAACGTGGAGGCTGGCAGCAGCAGTGCGGGAATCGACGAGGGCGATGTGCTGACCGTCAGGGACTGCCTCTACGCGCTCATGCTCGCCTCTGCCAATGAGAGCGCCAATGCTCTGGCCTGCCATGTCAGCGGGTCCCGGGAGGCATTCGCCGAGCTGATGAATGAGACAGCGGCTTCCCTAGGCTGTACCGGAAGCCATTTCGCCAACCCCAGCGGACTGAATGATGAAAATCACTACACTACCGCCCATGATATGGCACTCATCACCCGGGAGGCTATCAAAAACCCTATCTTTTTGGAGATTAACGGGACCCGCAGCTACCAGCTGGCCCCCACCAAGCGCACGCCTGAAGGCGGGTACGTGGCGAACCACCACCGGATGCTGAATAAAAATGAGTCTGTCTATTACCCAGGTGCCTTCGCCGGCAAGACAGGATATACCTCTCTCGCGGGAAATACCCTGGTCACCTGCGCCAGAAAAAACGATATGACTCTGATCGTCGTTGTGCTGAATGGCCATCAGTCCCATTACTCTGACACCAAGGCGCTCTTTGATTTTGGATTCAGCAGCTTCCAATCCCTCCGGGTTGTGGATTACGAGACTACCTATCAATCCATTGAAAATGACATGACCATCGGCGGCATGACCGCCCAGGATGCGGTCTCCCTTACCCTGGACGCCGGCGGCCGGGCAGTTATCCCTATGGATGGAGCCTTTGACGATCTCACCTCCTCCTTAACGTATGACCTGGACCGCCAGGCTCCAGAGGGAGCAGTCGCCGCAGTACAGTATACCTATGGAGACCGCCCCGCAGGATCTGTGTATCTCATGGCCTCCGGTTTGACCGAAGCGGCCGAAGCTCAGACAGGCAGATCCGTCCTTACGGTCAGTCCGGATGAGGCCGGCGAAGCACAGACTGAACCGTCTGTCCCCATCCAGGAGCCTCCGGCGGATGTTACCCAGACACAGCTAACG
Source organism: uncultured Enterocloster sp. (assembly GCA_944382045.1). Taxonomy (GTDB): domain Bacteria; phylum Bacillota; class Clostridia; order Lachnospirales; family Lachnospiraceae; genus Enterocloster. The sequence continues at coordinate 7,975 of CALWMT010000003.1, forward strand.
GATTCCATCCCGCCCTCTGCGGCACAGGCTCCATCAGAGGCCGTTGAAACTCCTGATGACGGTGCCGCACGCGAGGGCTCCGCGACCGATATCCGTATCCCTGCAAATCTGTGGGCTGTGCTCGGCATTGTCATCTCCCTTGCGGCAATCACTGCCATCGTAGCCGCAGTGCGCATTCACATGCGCCGCAGGGAGGAGCAGGACCTTCTCGCCCGAAGAAGGCGCCGGCTGGAGCGGCTGGAGGATATCGGATTTTCTTCCTCTGATTTTGATCAGCTGATGGCGCAGAGAAGGCTTCAGTCCACTGCCTCCCGCAGGCCAAGGAGACGCCCCAGAAGACGCAGAAATAAAAAGTCCTTTTTCCGTTGAACTTCCCTCCTTGATCGGTTATAATAGCAGTATCCTATCAGGAAGCGGAATAGTTGTCGAGAGGGTGTCATGGGCATACTGCGAGAGAAAATTTTTCATCCGAGAGCTGCTGTCAAGAGCCTGGCAGGGAGTCTTCCCATTACCATTGCTCTCCTGGCAGCAGCCTCTTTTGTATCCACCATACTTTTTCATTTCAGCCAAAATGTTACAAACATTTCCATTATATTTATCTTAGCAATCATTCTCATCGCCAGGGCAACCCGATGCTACAGTGCTGGGATATTGGCATCCCTCTACAGTGTATTTTGGGTAAATTATGCCTATACCTACCCTTATATGGCCTTCAACTTTACGCTGAGCGGGTATCCGGTCACCTTCGTAGGCATGACTGTCATCTCGTGCTTTACCAGCAGCATCTGCATCATGCTGACACGGCAGGGCGAACAGCTTAAGGAGCAGGAGCGCAAGCTCATGGCAGCGGAGAAGGAAGCAATGCGCGCGAATCTGCTGCGCGCCATATCCCATGATCTGCGCACGCCTCTGACCACAATTATCGGCTCCAGCACTACCTATTTGGAGCAGGAGGCTTCGCTTTCCCCCGAGGACCGGCGGCAGCTGGTGCATAACATCGAGGAGGATGCGCAGTGGCTTCTCAATATGGTAGAAAATCTTCTCTCTGTCACCCGTATCCAGGATGACAAGGGCGCAGTCTCCGTGGCAAAGTCAGAGGAGCCCTTGGAGGAGGTTATCTCTGAGGCGGTCCAGCGCTTTAAAAAGCGCTTTCCGGACATGGAAATCCATGTGTCCATGCCGGATGCCCTTATCATGGTGCCTATGGATCCCATCCTAATTGCGCAGGTGATTAACAATCTGCTTGAGAATGCCTTCTTTCACTCCGGCAACCGCAGGATTGATCTGTATGTACAGACCACTCCCTCGGATGTCTGTATCACCATTCGAGATTACGGAAAGGGCATTCCGCAGGAAATTCTGCACTCCCTTTTTGACGGAGCCGGCATGAATGTCAACCGCCAGGGAGACAGCCACAAGGGAATGGGCATTGGGCTCACGCTCTGCAAAACCATTGTTGCTGCCCATGGAGGGACTATCAGTGCCTCCAACCATCCAAACGGCGCACAATTTACTTTTACCTTACCAAACTGGAGGGAATATTGACCTATGATGACCAATGCGAAAATTGTCCTTATTGAGGATGAAAAGAATATCTGCAGCCTTATCGAAAGAATTCTAGCTCCCCAGGGCTGCCAGGTGGTCAGCTGCTTTACCGGCAGGGATGGGCTGGAGCTGATCCGCTCTCTCCGCCCGGATCTGATCCTTCTGGACCTGGGCCTTCCGGATATGGACGGCCTGACGATCATCGAGCAGGTGCGGCGCTTCAGCACTGCCCCCATCATTGTGGTGTCTGCGCGGACCCTGGAAAAGAGCAAGGTTGCCGCCCTGGACCTGGGAGCGGATGACTATATAACCAAGCCCTTTGGGACGGCGGAGCTCATGGCCCGCATACGGACGGCTCTGCGGCACCGGCAGAATCAAAGCCCTTATCAGAGCTCCCGCTACGAGGTGGAGGATCTTGTCATTGATTTTGAACGCCGTCTTGTAAAATTAAAGGGCCAGGAAATCCACCTGACCCAGATTGAATATAAGCTGGTCTCCCTCCTGGCACAGAACGCCGGCAGGGTCATGACCTATGAATCCATCATCTCCAAAATTTGGGGGCCCTATGCGGACAATGACAACCAGATTCTGCGTGTCAATATGGCCCATATCCGCAGAAAGCTGGAGGAAAATCCGGCCGAGCCCAAATATATCTTTACGGAGATTGGCGTTGGCTATCGGATGCGGGAGGAGTAGCCTTCTTCCCGCTTCTTCTTTTCTTCGCGTCCTCCCGTCTCTGGAGAAGCTGCTCTGCGTCCGCCTCCGAGGCCTCCTTTATCGTCTTCACTCCATAGTATTGATCGTACTCCGACTTCTTCAGCCGCATTTTCCCTCTCATATATCCGTGCTCCGGGCAGACCGCAAGGCAAAGATACAGCTTCTGTCCCCAGGGAAACCAGCGGACCTTTTTGCGGAGCATTCGTCCGCACCGCAGGCAGACCATGTCCGTCAGCTCCTTGTCCTTCATGATATCCTCCTTATTCGCAAAGGGCCGGGAGACGTATTTTGAATAATTTGGAAAATACAGGCGGAATTCCTCCTCCCTGCTCCTGGGCAGGCGGTAATAATCCACCGACAAGTAGACGCCGTACCGTTCCATGTCCAAAAGAGAAAGAATGCGTCCCGTATAGTACGCATCATCCAGCGCGCGGTGAAACGGCCGCTCCTCCTGAATGGCCTGCTCCTGCACCGCCTGGTCCAATGACTCCTTCGTGCTCCCGTCTCCGTACTGCAGACAGTAGAGCTTCTGCACATCGTAGTACAGAAGAGGACGCGGAAACGGATTGTCCACCCCATAATGAGCCATATTTCTCTGGAGCTCAGTCAAGTCCATCGATCCCCAGGTGCAGAACCGGAATTCCTCCTGGCCGCACCATTCCAGAAATTCTTCTATGGCATCGCAGAACAGGGCTCCCTGTTTTTTTAGCTCCTCTATATTCATGTGCGTGACTTCCGATATTTTAAAATGGAGCTGCCGGTACACCTGAGGCCGTATCAGCCGGTGAAATTCTCCCACCGTCCTCCTCTGCTCGTCCAGCATCACCGCTCCGATCTCTATAATCTCAAATGGAAGATGAGGCACGGAATCCTCCCGGCCCCTGGGGCTCTGATTCCATTCAAGATCCAATACAATGTATCTCATATAACCACCCTGGATATATTCCCTTATTTTCCGCACTGTGCTCAGCCGCACTGCTTCATTTATATTATCATAAGGTCCCGGATATGGAAAGAGTATATTTCCTTCCAAAAGCGCCTGTATCTGCGCTATAATAGAATCCAGGTCATTACTGGGAGGTTATTATGCTAAAGCACTTGATCCAAGCGGCCCTCGCCCGCCGCAGCTCACATCGCCGCAGTCCATATCACTGCAGACCATGCCGCCGCAGTCCCTGGCAGCATGTCCTCCAGGATATCCGCCAGTATTCCGCTGCCGTGATTCTCTGCGGTCTCTTTCTCCTCCTTCTGGAGCTTTTGCTGGGCAAAACCTGTCTGCTTCGCATCCTTTTGGGGATTCCCTGTCCCGGCTGCGGTCTTTCCCGGGCTGCCCTCCTGCTGTTCAGCGGCCATCCCGCAGAGAGCATCGCCCTGCACCCCTTTCTTCTTCCGCTCCTTTTTGTCCTTCTGCTGTGGATCTGGGAGCATTATATATTGGACCGCCCGCCGCGCCTCTTTGCCATTTCCATCTGCCTGTGCTTCGGCGGCATGTTCATTTTCTACCTATACCGGATGAAGCACTGCTTTCCTCTGGTTCCTCCTATGACATACGATTCGAAGAATCTGGCTCACACGCTCCTTTCCCTGCTCGGATTTCCATTCTAGCTTCCGAACTTTTCTGGACACTCGGGCCGTCTATGTGTATAATAAAATTGTTCCCCAGAAGAATAGAGGGAATCCATACAATTGCTTTTAGGTAAAAGGAGGAAATTTACTATGTACGATAATTATCAGGATAATCCCAATCACGAGGTCATGTCCGTGGGCTCCTGGCTCATTACTCTTATCATATTGGCCATCCCCTGCGTCAACATCATCATGTACTTCATCTGGGCGTTTGGAAACGGCAACGAAAACCGCAAGAACTTCTGCCGTGCCGGTCTCATCTTCATGCTGATCGCAGTGGTTCTGTCTGTTCTGCTGTCCAGCATGCTGGGCGCGGCAGCCTTCATGGCCGGCTTCTAAGCCCGCTGCCGCATCAGGGGACAGGCAGCCCTATACAAGGCACACCTGTCCCCTGATGGGGATTATTTCCTTCTCCGCAGAAGCAAGTCTCGTATTTTCTGATATATTTGTTTCTTCTCATTTCCGTCCTCGTTAAAAATGGGAGAAATCCCTTTCCAGCTCTTGACATCACCCCGCAAATGGGATATTATATTGTTCGCATCCGAACAAATAATTTTCAATTATTGGCATCAACACAGGATTGTATGCGCGCAAAGGAGGTGGAAGCAAGGTGGAAAAGGACTGCGGCGCATGGATCAATCTGCTGTCGCATAAGGTGAAGACACGGCTGGACGCCACGCTGCTTGATCTCGGCATCACGAGTATGCAGAGCCGGGTCATCTACTATGTTCTCGTCCATTTTAAGGAGGGGCCTGTCCTGCAGCGGGACATCGAAAGCGTATTTGGCTTAAGCCGTTCAACCACAACGGGAATTCTCCAGCAGCTGGAGAAAAAGGACATTATACGCAGGGAAGGCGTGGCAAGCGACGCCCGGCTGAAAAGCCTGGTTCCCACTCAGCACGCGGTGGAGCTGAACGCTCAGGTATATGCCTGTCTGAGAGAGACGGACCGCATGCTCACCCGTGGGCTTTCCGGCGGCCAGCTCCAGCTCTTTAAGGAAACTGCCGCCCAGATGCTGCAGAATCTGGAGGATTGGGACGGTTTTTCCGATGATGCGGCTGCTGAAAATCCCAAACAAAGCGTTCCCTCCTGATGGGGGCAGAAAAAGTTCGTGCCGGAACAAAAAAGGCGGTGTCTGCCTCAAAAGACACGAAAGAACCATGTGAAGGAAAAGGAGGAATACCACCAATGATTAAAGTCTTGGCCCGGAGTATCCGGGAATTTAAAAAGGCTTCGATCCTGACACCTCTGCTGGTGACAGTGGAAGTGATTCTGGAGTGCGCGATTCCCTTTGTAATCGCCAATCTTGTAAATCAGATGCAGGCTGGCTGCTCCATGGACGTGATCGTCCGCTACGGCGCCATCCTGATTGTCATGTCAATTGTATCGCTGATCTTCGGCGGCGCTGCGGGCGCTACCTGCGCGGCAGCCTCCACAGGCTTTGCCCGGAACCTGCGGAGGGATATGTTCTATAATATTCAGAACTATTCCTTTGAAAACATTGACAAATTTTCCGTGTCCAGCCTGGTGACCCGTATGACCACCGACATTATGAACGTGCAGATGGCCTACATGATGATCATCCGCATCGCTATCCGCTGTCCGCTGATGCTTATCTTCTCATTTGTCATGGGCTTCGTCATGGGCGGCCGGCTGGCCATGATTTTCCTGTTCACCATCCCGATCTTGAGCATCGGCTTATTTTTGGTAATCCGGGCAGCCACGCCTCTCTTCCGCCGGGTGTTCCGCAAGTACGACGCCCTGAACGATTCCGTCCAGGAAAACGTCCAGGCCATGCGGGTCGTCAAGTCCTATGTGCGTGAGGAATATGAAAAGAAGAAATTCGGCGCAGCCGCTGAGAATGTTCAGAGGGACTTCACCAAGGCGGAGCGCATTATGGCCATCAACAGCCCTATGATGCAGTTCTGTGTGTACGCAGGCATGGTGTTCGTCATCTCCTACGGCTCCTATGCGGTTATCACCAGCCGGGGCCTGGATCTGAACGTAGGCCAGATGTCCGCCATGCTTACCTACAGCTTCCAGATTCTCATGAGCCTGATGATGGTTTCCATGGTGTTCGTTATGATTACCATGGCTTCGGAATCCGCAGAGCGTATTGTGGAGGTTCTAAGCGAGAAGAGCTCCCTCACCAGCCCGGAAAACGGACTGACCGAGGTGAAGGACGGCTCCATCGACTTTGACAATGTAAGCTTCAAGTATTCCAAGAAGGCGGAGCGCATGGCCCTGGCGGACATCGACCTGCACATCAAGTCCGGCGAGGTCATCGGCATCCTGGGCGGCACAGGTTCCTCCAAGTCCACTCTGATCCAGCTGATTCCCCGTCTCTATGACGTGACCGAGGGCAGCGTAAAGGTGGGCGGCGAGGACGTGCGCAAATATGACCTGGAGGCCCTGCGCAACCAGGTATCCGTGGTTCTCCAGAAAAATGTTCTTTTCTCCGGAACCATCAAGGACAACCTGCGCTGGGGCAATCCGGACGCCACGGACGAGCAGCTCATAGAGGCCTGTAAGCTGGCCCAGGCCGATGAATTTATCCAGCAGTTCCCGGATAAATACGACACCTGGATCGAGCAGGGCGGATCCAATGTATCCGGCGGCCAGAAGCAGCGCCTTTGCATCGCCCGGGCCCTGCTCAAAAAGCCCAAGATCCTCATCCTGGACGACTCCACCAGCGCGGTTGACACCAAGACCGACGCCCTGATCCGCAAGGGCTTCCGCGAGTTTATCCCGGAGACCACCAAGATCATCATCGCCCAGCGCGTGGCCAGCGTACAGGACGCGGACCGCATCATCCTGATGAAAGGCGGCCGCATCGACGCCATCGGCTCCCACGACGAGTTAATGAAGTCCAGCGAGGTTTACCGCGAAATCTATACATCACAGAACCGAGTAGGAGGTGAGAAGAATGAGTAGAACCACTACGGGAAGAGGGCAGCGTGCCCCCAAGGGCGTAATGCGGCGCTTAATCCGCACCATTTTCGGATTCTATCCGGTGCTTCTGCCCATTACCCTTGGCTGTATCCTGGTGAACGCCATAGTCAGCTCCGTGCCTTCCATTTTCATGCAGAACGCCATCTCCATCGTGGAGGAGACATTCCCCACCGGCGACTGGGCCTCTGCCTCCGGACGGATTGCAAAGCTGCTCGCCATTCTCCTGACCATGTACGTCATCAGCCTGATCGCCAACGTGTGCTACACCCAGCTGATGGCAAAGATTACCCAGGGCACCCTGGCAAAGATGCGTGAGAAGATGTTTGACCACATGCAGGATCTGCCCATCCGCTACTTTGACACCCACAGCCACGGCGACATCATGAGCTTTTACACCAACGATATCGACACCCTGCGCCAGATGATCAGCCAGAGCCTCCCGCAGATGACCATTTCTGCGGTGACCCTGTTCAGCGTCTTCTGCATCATGATGTACTACAGCATCTGGCTGGCCCTGGTGGTTGTGCTGGGCGTTGTCATTATGACCCTGCTGGCCCGCCATATCAGCGGGCGCTCCTCCAGCTTATTCCTCCAGCAGCAGATCAACATTGCCCGTGCGGAGGGCTATATGGAGGAAATGATGACCGGCCAGAAGGTCATTAAGGTATTCTGCCACGAGGAGGGAGCCAAGGCCGGATTCGATGAGATCAACGATAAGATTTACCGGACGGCCCGCACCGCCAACAGCTACGCCAACATCCTGATGCCCCTTCTGGGCAATATCGGAAACGTCATGTATGTGGTGGTGGCCCTGGTAGGCGGAACCCTGCTGCTCTCCGGAGCGCCCAACCTAAGCTTTTCCGGAATGGCATTCAGCATCAGCATTGTGGTGCCCTTCCTCAATATGACCAAGCAGTTTGCCGGCGCCATCGGGCAGGTCTCCAACCAGGTAAACATGGTGGTTATGGCTCTGGCCGGAACCCATCGTATTTTCACCCTGTTGGACGAGAAGCCGGAGACCGACGAGGGCTATGTGACCCTGGTCAATGCCCGCGAGAAGGCGGACGGCACCCTGGAGGAATGCCCCGAGCGCACCAATGTATGGGCCTGGAAGCATCCCCACCACGACGGCACCGTTACCTACACCCGCCTGGAGGGCGATGTGCGCTTCTTTGATGTAGACTTTGGCTATGTGCCGGAGAAGACCGTGCTGCACAATATTTCCCTGTACGCCAAGCCCGGCCAGAAGGTGGCCTTTGTAGGCTCCACAGGCGCAGGAAAGACCACGATCACAAACCTGATAAACCGGTTTTACGATATTGCGGACGGCAAAATCCGCTATGACGGCATCAACATCAACAAGATCAAGAAAGCGGACCTGCGGCGCAGCCTTGGCATCGTGCTTCAGGACACCAACCTGTTCACTGGAACCGTTATGGAGAACATCCGCTACGGCAACCTGGACGCCAGCGACGAGGAGTGTATCGGAGCCGCCCGTCTGGCAGGAGCCGACGACTTTATCCGCCGTCTGCCGGAGGGCTACAACACCATGCTCATGGGCAACGGCGCGAACCTAAGCCAGGGCCAGAGGCAGCTCTTAGCCATCGCCAGAGCCGCTGTGGCTGACCCGCCGGTAATGATTCTGGACGAGGCCACCAGCTCCATCGACACTCACACCGAGGCCATCGTGCAGCGGGGCATGGACGCCCTCATGCGGGGACGCACCACCTTTGTCATCGCCCACCGCCTGTCCACAGTGCAGAACGCGGACGCGATTATGGTTCTCGACCACGGCCGCATCATCGAGCGCGGCACCCACGACGACCTGATTAAGCTGCACGGGACATATTATCAGCTGTATACAGGTGCGCTGGAATTGGATTAAGCTATTATCAATACAAAGAGAGAGGGAAGTATGAACATCCCTCTCTCTTTCTGTCCATTGACAGTGTGGAAAGCTCTGGAAGTTTTATCCTTCGGAGGCTTTGTGATTGCACCAATCGCCTTTTTCGATAAGAGGAATAGGCGTAAAAAAGCCCACCCTGTCTGGCTCACAGGATGGGCAAATATAGCCGCTTGATTTTGCGCCCTTATACAAACCAAAGTTCCTGTTTTGTTGTTGAAATTGCATCCGCTCCGGCATCAAATGCCGCCATAATATCTTTTTTATCAGAAATTAGCCCGCCGGCAATAATCGGAATATCCGTATACGCCCGAATCTCCTTTAATACCTTGGGCATAACCCCAGGCATAACCTCCACCAGATCCGGATGAAATTCATCAATCTGCTTCTTTGTGGTTGTCATCGCCAAAGAGTCGATAATAAACGTTCTCTGGATTCCGAGCAGACCCTGCTCTAAAGCCCGTTTTACCAGCAGGGGCTTTGTACTGATAATTCCATCGGCATGCGTATTCTGCTTTATAAAATCCACTGCTATTTCCTTGGCGTTCAGTCCGGCTGTCAAATCCACATGGACAATGGCCGTCTTTCCATGCGCCTTCACCTGATGGACAATTTGCTCAATATTGCAGATATTGCTATAAAGAATAAACACAATCTGGCACTCTGACTCAAAACAGCGCTTCAGTCCGCTTTCATCCTTAACCGCCGCAATTACCGGCGAGGACTCCAGTAATTCGATTGGTTTCATGAGTCCCATCCATCTCTTTTCTGAGCCCTGCTGTCTGCCCAGCTTTTACAGACGGACGGATAATTGGTAATCGCCCCGTCACATCCCCACTCATAAAGCCGTTCCAACACCCCCATATCATTAACCGTCCACACATTGGTTTGAATTCCGTTTTCCCGGCATCTCTTTACCGTCTCTTCCGTCAGCCCCTTATATCCCGGATGATAAGCTTCAATCCCAAATTCCCTGCAATAAACTCCTGCGTTCCCAATCCCTACATGTTCCAGAAGCGCCCCGCATATTGCCTGTGGATCCAGCTTTTTTACTTTAATCAAAGACAAATGATTAAACGATGAATAAAAAACTTTTTTCTCCAATCCATATTTAGAAACCAACTCCAGAGTTTTTTCTTCTAGGCCTTCATAATAATAAACGCCTGTTTTCAGCTCGATATTCGTTACAAGCTCCTGGCCTGCCGCCCATTGACAATACTCTTCAAACAACGGAATCCGGCAGTATCCATATTGATTTCCAAAGAGCTTGGCCGCATTAAACCGCGCCAGCTCATCATAGGTAAAATCCTTTACCTTGCCCGTGCCGGTAGTCGTCCGATCCACGCTTTCATCATGGATTACTACCAGCTTTCCATCTTTTGTAAGCTGCACATCAAGCTCAATTCCATCACAGCCGGTTTCGGCAGCTTTTTCAAAAGCAAGCATGGTATTCTCCGGGTATTTCCCGCTGTACCCCCTGTGAGCGTAAATTTTCATCTTACTCATTCCTCCATTCTTTCTGGAAAAGCATTCCTTTTATTTCATAGCAGCTTTGGAATAGCCGGTCAGCATATATTTCTGGAAAATGAAAAACAGAATAATAACCGGTACTACGGCCAGCACGGCGCCTGCCATAATTTCATGATTATTCATCGTCTCATTGCCAGCAAATGTATTCTGCAGCTGAGCTAATCCAATCGTCAGTACCCGATGCGATTCTCCTCTGGCGATAATTTTGGGCCAAAAATAGGAATTCCATCCATTTGTAAACGTAACCAGAGTAACGGTAAACAGCGTTGATTTGCACATAGGGGCCAATATCTTTGTAATGATGCCGATTCTTCCCAGCCCGTCTACCTTCGCCGCATCAATGTAGCTGTCGTCAATCGCCATAAAAGACTGCCTCAGCATAAAGATATAGTAGGGGGATACCGCTTCCGGAAGGATCAGGCCCAGGAATGTATCAGACAGCCCCCAGTTCGCCATTGTAATATACAGGGGGATAAACGTAACTTGCAGCGGGATCATCAGAGCCCCCAGGACAATCAGGAAGCAGAAATTCTGGCCTTTAAACCGCCCCTTTGAAAAACCATATGCCGCAAATATTCCTGTCACAACCTGGGAAATCAGAATCCCCGCCGTCATAACCGCCGTATTCCAATAGTACTTCGCGAAATTGCCTTTGCCAAGAACGTTAAGATAGTTTTCAAAGTGGAATTCCCTCGGCCAAAGCGTCGGCACGGCCAAAAGGATTTCCTCCTGGGATTTCACCGATGAAACAAGCATCCAGTAAATTGGAAATACGACAATCAAAAGGACGATAACCGCCAGGACACACTGGACAGCTGCCACGGCTCTCCGCTTTCTTTTTGCTGATTCATTACGCGAATTTGCATTTGCAAGCGAGTTATTCTTCATGGCTGTCCCTCCTATGAATCATAAGTTACATTTCCTCTGGAGACTTTCATCGTTGCCGCAGTCACAATCAGCAGCAGGACGAAGAAAAAGATTGCCACCGTTGCCGCGCGGTCCATCCGGAAGTCCACCATAGCGTACCGGTAGATATTATAGACAAATACCTCTGTAGAACGGTAAGGTCCTCCCTGGGTCAGGATATCCACCGACTGGAATACTTTCATTGAGGAAATAAAGGTTGTTACAAAGAGGAACAGCGTGGTGGGCGACAGCATGGGAAGAGTTATCTTAAAGAACCTCTGCATAGCGTTTGCGCCGTCCAGGGAAGCTGCCTCATAGTAATCCGTAGAAATACCCATCATAGCGGAAAGATAAACCATCATACCATATCCAATGCATCTCCATCCGGTAAGCATAAGCACAGAAAGAAGGGCGGTGCTCCGGTTTCCCAGCCAGTCTACAGGTCCAAGGCCAATAAGGGAAAGGAGATAATTCAGGATGCCTGTGTCCGTATTCAGAATCCAAAGGAACACGACGGCCGCCGATGACATGGCCACATACTTTGGCATAAATACAACCGCCCGCATAATTGAAAACAATCTGCTCATACGGTTAAAAATCAATGCGAAGATCATTCCGCCTACCAGCGTAATCGTCAGCTCCCCGATGGAGTAGAATATCGTGACCCGCAGGGAATTCCAAAGATATTTGGTCCCGGAGCCGTTAAATAGCCATTCCCAGTTTTTAAATCCTACATACTGCCACGTATCCTTTAACAGGTTCCAGTCCGTAAAGCTGATCCGCACAAGTTCCACAATCGGATAGTAAGTAAACACCGCCAGAAAAATCAGCACCGGGACGACACATGCAAAATCCTTAAACGCCGACATTTTTCTTGGACTTATTCGTCTTTCCTTCATAAGCACTCTCCTGATTTTCGGCCCCTCCGCCAAGGAAGGGGCCGAACGTCTTTAAATATCGCCTAATGCATCATCAATTTCCATCGCCATCTCATCCATGGCTTCCTTTACGTCCCCGCCTTCAATAATCAGTTCCGCCATGCTGTTCTTCCAGATCGTAGTCAGCTGGTTCCAGCCCGGATGCTGGATCCTGGGCTTAATCAGGTCAAGGTTATCGAAAATCGCCTGAAATGCCGGTTTTTGCTCCAGGAACGCCTGCCCTTCTTCTGTTTCCAGTACGGATTTTCTGGTAGGCATATAGCCAGTTCCCTCTGCCCATTTCATATTGACGTCTTTGCTGCACAGATACTGCATAAACTGCCATGCGGCGTTTTTCGTTGCCTGGTCGTTCTTGGACGGAATCAGGAGCACGCATCCCCCGATTTCCTGGTTCTTCGTCTCAGCTCCCGGCAGCCATGCCATTCCCACTTCGAAATCGCACTGATCCACATAGGTGTTATAAAGGGATGTGGTGTGGATGACGGATAAAGCCTTGCCGGAAATGAAGTTATTCCTCATATTGGATGAGGCATCATCTGCTGTACCGGTCCAATAGGTATATCCGTTGTCGCACCATTCCTTCATCTTCGCTGCGATTGCCACCGCCGTATCGCTGTTCAAATCCGTGGTCACCTGGTCATCATTGATGATCTTGACGCCCTGATTCAGGTAGAACGTCTCAAAATACCACTGATCCCATCCCGGAATAATCGTTGCATAAGTCTGGGTCGTGCCGTCGCTGGCCTTCACGGTAGCTTCCTGCATAAAAGTATCCATCTCTTCCCAGGTGGTAGGTATGGTAATTCCCATCTCATCTGCCATATCTTTGTTATAGAACATGATCTGGGTAGAAATCAGGAACGGCAAAGAAACCTGCTTGCCCTCATACTGGGCCGCCTCGATCATACCGTCTCCAAAATCCTCCACATCATAGCCGGTCGCCTCGATATAAGGGGTCAAATCCTCCGTCAATCCGCCCGCGCCGTATTCCGCCACATAGGGCGTATTGGCTACCGTAATCGCGGGAAGGCCGCTGCCTGCCGCGTGGGCGGCTACAAGCGCCTCATTTACATCGGAATAGCTTCCCACGTATTCAGCTTTCACCGTAATCAAATCCTGTGAATTGTTAAAATCATTTACGATCTGATCAACGGTTCCCGCATACTGTTCTTCCAAAGCATGCCACCATGTAATGGTAATCGGCTCCGTTACCTCATAATCCGCCGGATCTGTGGATGCCGCTTCCCCTTCCGCCTCAGAAGCCGCCGTATCCGCCCCGCCTACCGCAGCGCTTCCGGTGGAACCTCCCCCGCTGCAGCCGGCAACAGCCCCTGCCATCAATGATGCCGCAAGAATTAACGCCATTTTTTTCTTCATAATATCATTCTCCCTTCTACTAAAAAATCGTGAATCAGTTTTTAAAGTGCAGTTTTTTGCAACAAAAAAAGAGAACTTTAATAAACAGTCAATAAGCCAATCGGTATACACAATGAACAAATACCGCCTGCTTTTCCTGCCTTATCTCATTCTCTCTTTAGCAGCAATACATATTTCAAATTTGTTATGTATTAATATTAGCACAAGCTATCAAAAATTGCAATATGTTTTTTGTATATTTTTTTCAAATTATTTTATATTTTCCGGGATATGATTGTCTATTTTTTAACATTTTTGCCCTATTGGACGCCTTCCTCATATCTCCGGAACACTGCGGCAAAACAAAACGACGCCGCATAGCTAGCGAAAGCGAACCAGATCATAAATAGCGGAGGAACCAGATATGACGCCGCTGCCCCAAGGCCATATATCAGAAGAACCACAGCCGTTATATGCAGATTAGCTACCGCCGTAATAAAGCTGCGGATCAGTGTCTGCTTTACGGTTGTCCGGAAAAACGCCAGAAAAGGGAACAGATAAAGCCCTGTTGCCACGGAAAGGATCATCAGACTGAGGATCAGGATTCTTGCCGCCTGCCGAAGAACCGCCGAAAAAATTATAAACTGGCAGCAATACAGATCAAACACAAGAAACAGCGCTGCGCCCGCCATAATCATCCACAGCAGAGTCGCCCGGACAAACAGGCTGCGGAATCCCCGGATAAAAGTTTTTCCCACATAGCCTTCCTCGTTTTTCGTCAGCTCCAGCGTATAGTGGAACATAGCCGCAGTCGAAGCGCCTGCCGTAATCAGAGGAAGGGAGCACAGTAGCCAGAGCAGGCCGAGAACACAAAGGTTCATCATGTTTTCTATAAATGACCAGAAACGGTTCTGTGGGTTAAAAATTCCATTTACATTCATTATCCGCCGCACCTTTCTCCATCCTGTATTTGGTTTAGTATACCATTTTTTCCCATTATATGCTACAATAGGACAAAATAACGGGGGTACAGATCTTATGAATATCAGAAAAAAGATTCGCTATATTTGGGATTACTACAGATGGACATTTTTTCTGCTGGCTGCAGCCGGCCTTCTCCTGTTTTATATTGGGGATATGGTCTATAAAAGCAGCCAGACGATTGATCTGCAGGGCTTTTTTATCAACGACTCACAGAACCATTTTCCGGCCGGGCGGATCTCCGAAGACTTTTCCGAATACGCCAAAACCGCTCCGGGACACCGGATTGCATTTGACGATTCCCTTCTTATCGATTTGGATTCCGGCCGCCACTACCATACTTCCAGCCAAAGCAAACTGATGGCCTATATTGCGGCTAAAGAGCTGGATTTTCTGGTCGCGCCTGAAAGCCTTGCACGATTTTACGCCCGTTCCTTTCCGCTTCTGGATTTCAACCAGCTTCTCCCGGCAGATTTAAAAGATCGTTTGCGGGAAGATCTGATTTTCGGCACCGACGGCACAGGTAAGCAAAAGGCGTGGGGGTTGGATCTAAGGCATTCCCGCTTCCTCGAAGAACCCGGCAATCCTCCCGGGGAACCCTATTATCTGCTGATCCTCTCCTACACGCCTCACAGCGGTACGCTGATTTCTTTTCTCCACTACTCCTACCAGGAGCCACTCCCGGATTAACGTCCTGTCAGGCGCCGTTCATGTAATCGGCCATTTCACCCAAGGATTGATAGACAGCTGTCGGCTTTATCTTGGAGGCTTTCACGTCTTCTGCCGTCGCCTCCCCTGTCAGCACTAAAAATCCCATTCCCCCATGCTCGACCCCGGCGGCAATATCCGTATACAGGCGGTCTCCTACAAAAGCAATCTTGGCGGTTGCCGTATGCATCTGATCTGCAATCATCTCCACCGTCTCCCGGTATGGTTTTCCCAGATATTTGGGCTCTCTGCCTGTGGAAAGGCTGACCGCCGCGCAGATAGCACCGCAGTCCGGAATGAATCCGTCTTTTACCGGACAGTTTATATCCGGGTGTGTGGCTAAAAATAAGCTTCCCTGCCGGATAAAACTGCAGCACCGCATAAGTTTGTCATACGTCAGCGTCATATCAAAGCTTATCAGAACAATATCCGGCTCCTGTTCCGTCAGACGAATCCCGGCCTCTCTTACGCTTTTCTCAAACTGCGGCGTGCCCGCCAAATAGACCGATGCACTCGGATAATTTCGCTTCAAGTAGCAGATCGACACATCCCCGGACGTCATAATCTGCCGTCGGCTTACAGGGCAACCCGCCTTTTCCAGTTTTTCCATATAATCTTCCGGAGCCTTGGAGGAATTATTGGTAAAAAACATAAATTTTTTGCCTTTCCTATTCACTGTGTTTATAAAATCCAGCGCTCCGTCAATCACATCCTGTTCCAGAAAAAACGTACCGTCCATATCAAGTACAAATAATTCCGTATCTTCCAAAAATTTCTTTAACTGTGTTTTCATATTCGCCTCCATTTATGCGGCTGCCCATCTCTTATTTATTATTATCGGAATTTCCATCATTCCAAAATCGTCACGACATCCTCATTTTCCGCCAAATCGGAAATGAGACCCGTTTTATCAAATCCCGGAGGATAGATTACCTCAAACTCTACTTTAATCTCATCCTTTTTATTTTTATGGATTTTGATCGCCGCAATATCCACCCTGCGGCTCTCCAGCATATGTTCCATATTCATAATAACGCCTTCCTTCTGGACGAGCGTCAGGCGAAGGCTGCCGCCAGAAGCCGCATGGGCAAAAAAGGATACCCGATGAGTAATTTCTTGGGCAATGATAATCATGACCGCAGCCCCGATGCTGATCAGATAAAGGCCCGCTCCAATCGCCATTCCAATTCCGGCGGTAGCCCATATTCCCGCTGCAGTTGTCAGTCCATTTACCAAATTATTACGGACAAAAATCATTCCGGCTCCCAGGAAACCAACTCCGCTGACAATCTGTGCCGCAACTCGGGAAGCGTCATAATCCGCCACATCGGCAAATCCGTATTTAGATACAATCATCATCAAAGCAGAACCCATAGCTACAATCGCGTGGGTTCGGATTCCCGCTGATTTATTCCGGTTTCTCCTCTCGTGTCCAATCGCCGTACCCAGCACACAAGCAATGGCAATCCTCAACAAATATTCCAACTGTATATAAAGAATATTTTCCGCTTCCAATCCAATCATATCATCCTTGTCTCCTTACCGAATACTGTTATTTTTTTCTTAAATAGCACAAAAAAAGCAGGGTAAATATTATATAAAATAACTATCACCCTGCTCTAATTCTCTAAGGTTTTCTCTGTTTTGAATAAATATTATCATTATCCTTTCAATATGTCAAGTTTTTTAAAGAAAAATTTTTATCCTTCGTTACTACTGGGTAGCTCTTTCCCGTAAATTCCGCATAAAAAATGTCATACCCTCTAATAGGATATGACACTCTTTCATGCATGAGAGGCGACAACCGGAATCGAACCGGTGATAGAGGTGTTGCAGACCTTTGCCTTACCGCTTGGCTATGTCGCCTTAAAATATAATTAATTATGATAAAAGCTCCCCGAGTAGGACTCGAACCTACGACCCAACGGTTAACAGCCGTTTGCTCTACCGACTGAGCTATCGAGGATT
>CALWMT010000004.1 GCA_944382045.1 uncultured Enterocloster sp.
GGTAGCGGATGAGGCCAGTCCTGGCCTCTCCAAGGTGCGCCGCTCCATGAAAAATATTGCCGGCCGGATTCACTCCCAGATGAACGCCCTGTTAAACTCCAACCGCTCCTATCTCCAGGACGGAGTGATCACCATGCGGGACGGCCGCTACTGCCTGCCGGTAAAAGCAGAGTATAAGAATCAGGTAGCCGGCATGGTCCACGACCAGTCCGCCACAGGCTCCACCCTCTTCATCGAGCCCATGGCCATTGTCCGTCTGAACAATGAGCTGCGGGAGCTGGAGATCGAGGAGCAGAAGGAGATTCAGGCGGTTCTAGCCGCCTTAAGCGGGCAGGCTGCCCCCCACATCGAGGAGATCCGCATGGACATGGAGCTCCTCGCCCAGCTGGACTTCATCTTCGCAAAGGCAGGCCTCTCCCGCCAATACCGGTGCAGCGCTCCGATATTCAACGATAAGGGCTATATCCACATCAAGGACGGGCGCCACCCGCTCCTGGATCCCAAGACCGTGGTCCCCATCAATATCTGGCTTGGAAGGGACTTCGATCTCCTGGTGGTCACAGGCCCCAACACCGGCGGCAAGACCGTGTCACTAAAGACCGTAGGCCTTTTCACCCTCATGGGGCAGGCGGGTCTTCACATACCTGCCTTTGAGGGCTCAGAGCTGGCTGTGTTTGACGAGGTATTCGCAGATATCGGCGATGAGCAGAGCATCGAGCAGAATCTTTCCACCTTCTCCGCCCACATGACCAACACGGTGCGGATCCTGAATCAGGCGGACGCCCGCTCCCTCTGTCTCTTTGATGAGCTGGGCGCAGGCACGGATCCCACAGAGGGAGCAGCCCTGGCCATCGCCATCCTGTCCTTCCTTCACAACATGAAGTGCCGCACCATGGCCACCACCCACTACAGCGAGCTCAAGGTGTTTGCCCTCAGCACCCCCGGTGTGGAGAACGCCAGCTGTGAGTTCAGCGTGGAGACCCTGCGGCCCACCTACCGCCTGCTGATCGGCATCCCGGGCAAGAGCAATGCCTTTGCCATCTCCCAGAAGCTGGGACTTCCAGACTATATCATCGAGGACGCCAAGAGCCATCTGGAGGCAAAGGATGAATCCTTCGAGGATCTTTTGGCCAGCCTGGAGGCCAGCCGGCTGACCATCGAGAAGGAGCAGGCGGAGATCAAGGCCTACAAGGAGGAGATTGCCCAGTTAAAGACCCGGCTGACCCAGAAGGAGGAGCGCTTAAAGGAGCGCCAGGATAAGATGATGAAAAATGCCGCTGAGGAAGCCCAGCGCATCCTCAGAGAGGCCAAGGAGACCGCGGACCAGACCATCCGCCAGATCAACAAGCTGGGCAAATCCGCCGGTTACAATAAAGAGCTGGAGGCAGAGCGGGAAAAGCTGCGGGAGCAGCTAAAGAAAACCGATGACAAGCTCGCCGTAAAGGCCAAGGGCCCCAGCCAGCCCATTTCTCCCAAAAAGATCAAGATCGGGGATGGGGTAAAGGTTCTCTCCATGGGATTAAAGGGCACCGTCAGCTCCCTTCCCAACGCCAAGGGGGATCTCTTCGTGCAGATGGGTATTCTCCGCTCCCAGGTAAATATCCGGGATCTGGAGCTTCTAAAGGAGGATGACATAAGCGCCACCCTGGGGGATGGCTCCTCCCTGCATATGGGCGGATCCGGCAGCAGGGGAGGCAAGAATATATGGGCTCCCGCCAAGGGCCGGGGCACCGGAAGCGGCCAGATTAAGATGTCCAAGTCCGCCTCCGTATCCACAGAGGTCAACCTCATCGGCATGACCGTGGACGAGGCCATGCCTGTGATGGAAAAATATCTGGACGACGCCTACCTTGCCCACATGCCCAGCGTCCGTGTGGTCCACGGCCGCGGCACCGGCGCCCTGAAAAATGCGGTGCACAAACGCCTCCGCCAGCTCAAATACGTAAAGGATTTTCGGCTTGGAGAATTTGGCGAGGGCGATTCCGGCGTGACAATCGTGACATTCAAATAAATGGAGGACATACAGCAATGGCAGAAAAACAGCGGATTCTTATAGTGGACGATGACGCCAACATCGCAGAATTGATTTCCCTTTATCTGATGAAGGAGTGCTACGAGACCATGATCGTGGGAGACGGGGAGGAGGCGCTCCGGGTCTTTCCGGAATTTAAGCCCAACCTGGTGCTCCTCGATCTGATGCTCCCCGGCATCGACGGCTATCAGGTCTGCAGAGAGCTGCGGACCTCCTCCCAGGTTCCCATCATCATGCTCTCCGCCAAGGGGGAGATCTTCGACAAGGTGCTGGGACTGGAGCTCGGCGCTGAAGACTCTCTGATCAAGCCCTTTGACTCCAAGGAGCTGGTGGCCCGGGTCAAGGCAGTGCTGCGGCGCTACCAGCCTGCCGCCTCGGCTGCGCCCGACACCCGGGGCCAGCAGGGCGAGTTTGTGGAGTATCCCGACCTGATCGTAAATCTGACCAATTACTCCGTGCTCTACAAGGGCCACTCCGTAGAGATGCCCCCCAAGGAGCTGGAGCTCCTCTATTTCCTTGCCTCCTCCCCCAACCAGGTATTCACCCGGGAGCAGCTTTTGGACCATATCTGGGGCTATGAGTACGCGGGGGATACCCGCACCGTGGACGTACATATCAAGCGGCTCCGCGAGAAGATAAAGGACAGCAGCAGCTGGTCCATCTCCACGGTCTGGGGCATCGGATACAAGTTCGAAGTGAAGAGGTAAGCAGATGACCCGTTCCCTATACTCAAAGTTTATCCTGGGATATCTGATCTTTGGTCTCCTGGGATTCCTCACAATCGCCACCTTCTCCTCCCGCATGGTGCGGGAGCACCTGGTTCAGGAGCAGGCAGATTCCCTCTACGACGAGGCTCACATGATTGCGGCCACCTACAGCAACATGTACCAGGGGGAGCGGCAGGATGCCGGCCAGGTCTCCTCCCAGATCCGCATTCTGGCCCAGTACCTGCGGGCGGAGATCTGGATCATCAACCGCCAGGGAACCATCGTCATGGACAGCCTGGGGGGCACCAGAGTCCAGACCCAGGTGGAGGAATTCGATCCCACTGCCCTGGGAAGCCGGTCCTACTCCATCGGAGACTACTATGGTTTTTTTGATGGAAATGTGCTGAGCGTGTCCGCCCCCATCACCGGCAACTACAATACCTACGGCTATGTGCTCATCCACCTTCCCATGAGTCAGATTTCCAATTCCCAGAGCAGCATCCTGAACATCCTGTACATCTCAGCTGCCATGCTGTTCGGGCTCTCCCTCATCATCCTTCTGGTGTTCACCCAGACGGTCTATCTTCCTCTGCGCAAGATCAACGAGGGGGCCAATGAGTATGCAGCGGGGAACCTGGACTATCGGATCGACGTGCCCACCCACGACGAGATGGGATATCTGGCAGCCACACTGAACTACATGTCTGACGAGCTGAACAAGATGGAGGAGTACCAGAAAAATTTTATCGCCAATGTATCCCATGACTTCCGTTCTCCTCTGACCTCCATCAAGGGATACCTGGAGGCCATCCTGGACGGCACCATCCCGCCGGAGATGTACGAAAAATACCTGTCCCGTGTGATCTCGGAGACAGAGCGCCTGCACAAGCTCACAGAGAGCATGCTGACCTTAAACTCCCTGGATGCAAAGGGCTATCTGTCCCGGACCACCTTCGACATCAACCGGGTGATCAAGGATACGGCGGCTTCCTTTGAGGGCACCTGCAATGCCAAGGGCATACGCTTTGACCTTACCTTTTCTGACACAGTTCAGACCGTTTTTGCGGATATGGGAAAGATTCAGCAGGTCATGTACAACCTGATCGACAATGCCATCAAGTTCAGCCATCCGGATTCCACGATCTACATCCAGGTATCCGACCGGTATGAAAAGATCTTTATCTCTGTAAAGGACACGGGAATCGGCATTCCCAAGGACAGCATCAAGAAAATCTGGGAGCGCTTTTACAAGACGGACCTTTCCCGCGGCAAGGATAAGAAGGGCACCGGACTGGGCCTCTCCATCGTGAAGGAGATCATCCAGGCCCACGGGGAAAATATCGATGTGATCAGCACCGAGGGTGTGGGAACGGAATTTATCTTTTCCCTCCCCAAATCCTCCTCTCTCTGACACGAAGCGGTCACATAACGTTCACAGACTGGGTGTACACTAAGTGATATAAATAATTTTTAGAAAAGGAGCTGCTTTTTATGCTGAAATGGAAAAAATTGTCCGCTCTGTTCACCGCGGCAGCCATCGCCTGCACTGCTATGGCCCCCTGTGCTATGGCCGCCAGCCGAACAAAGGTTGGAAAAATCCGCCTCTCCTTCTATTCCCCCGATGTGCGGGTGGGCTGGGAGGGCGGTACGGTAGAGGTCACTCCCTCCGGCGACAATACGGATTTATATTATGTAGATTCTGTGGAGATCATCAACGAGGATGACGACTGGACCAGCTCCTCCGCCCCGCTTGTGGAGGTTGTGCTCGGTGTGGAGGATGGAGAGAACTACTACTTCGGAAGCTCCAGCTCCAGCGGCTTTAAGCTGTCCCTGGACGACCGGATCGAACATCGGTTTGACGATATAGAATTCGTGGATGCCGACCGTGAGGATGAGAACACCACACTGATCCTGACAGTCCGGCTGATCTTTGACGAGGACCGATACGGCAATCTTCCCGCTGAGCCAGCCTCCCCCAAATGGGACGAGACGGCCGCAGGCCTTGCCTCCTGGGGTGATGTGACTACCGCCAAGTATTTTGAGGTGCAGCTCATCAAAAATGGCGCGGAGATCGGTGATTCTCACATGGTATACGATACCTCCTATGATTTTTCGGACGAAATCCAGCAGTATGGAGACGGCGTCTACACCTTCAAGGTGCGTTCCGTCAAAGCCTCCTACAATACCAAGAGCGGCTGGAGCACCTCCCCCTCGCTCAATATTTCCGGCGGCCAGCCCGCCCTCACTATGCCTGGCTGGGTCCGGGCTGCAGACGGTGTCCGCTGGTGGTGGCAGAATGCGGACGGAACCTATCCGGCCTCCCAGTGGATGGAGATCGGCGGGCGCTGGTATTACTTTGACGCCCAGGGCTACATGGCCACCGGCTGGGTCAATGTAAACGGCGTCTATTATTACCTGGATACCACAAGCGGCGCCATGTATGCCAGCCGCTATACCCCTGACGGATACTGGGTGGATGCGGACGGCGCTTGGCGGCCATAGGATATAGGGCGGCCGCAGGCCATCTAGCGGATACAGGTAATAAAAAATTTAGCGGCGGCTGAATCTATTCAGCCGCCGCCTATTTCTATCTCTTCTTCTATATCCCCGCCATCACAAAATCAGCCGGGCCGCTCCATAAATCCCCGCATCATTTCCCAGTGTTGCCAGGACAATCCTTGCCTTATTTTTGGAGATGGGGGTAAACTGCTCGTAGTATTTCTGGATCAGGTCCACAAGGAACTGCCCAGCGCGGGACACGCCGCCGCCGATGACAAAGATCTCCGGATCCACAACCATAGAGATTGCGGCCAGCGCCACACCCAGGTAGTGCCCCACCGTCTCCATCACCTCCAGGGCCAGCTCGTCCCCGGCCTTGGCTGCATCCAGCACATCCTTTGCCGTCACGCGGTCTCCCGCCCGTCTCAGGATGGAGTCCTTGTCCGAGGCTGCCATCCTTCTCCTGGCCTCCCTGGCAATGCCCGTGGCGGAGCTCACCTGCTCCAGACAGCCCACACCGCCGCAGTTGCAGTGCTCCTTCTCCTCATCCCGCACATGGATATGGCCGATCTCTCCGCCCAGTCCATGCTTTCCTGTGATAATTTTCTGGTCGATGATCACGCCGCCGCCGACCCCTGTTCCCAGAGTCACCATAACCAGATCGCGGCATCCCATGCCGCCGCCCTGCCACATCTCTCCCAGGGCTGCCACATTGGCATCATTGCCGCTCTTTACAGGGATTCCATCCAGAAGCTTTGACAGCTCCTCCTGCGGATTGGCATTGTGCCATCCCAGATTCACGCATACCTCCACATAGCCATCTGACAGAACCGGCCCGGGAATTCCCATGCCAGCTCCCGCAATATCCCGCTTCAGATCCAGTCCCATTTCCTGCACCTTGCTGCGGATGGAGGCCGCCACATCCGGCAGAATATTAATCCCGCCATCCTCACTGCGGGTCCTTACCTCCCACTTGTCGATGAGCTCTCCCGTGCTCTCAAACAGGCCAATCTTTACGGATGTGCCTCCGATATCAATTCCGATACACTTCATCCCCATTGTATATACTCCCTTCTATTGCAATTGTATTTCTTTTATTGTCTGGGGCCCCATAACCAGAAGCGTGGCCGGGAAGCGTCCCGCCGACACCTTTGATATGGGAAAGTCAAAGGCTCCGCTGAACTTCTGTGTCCCTGCCATGTTGTAAACACAGCAGGCCTCATCGTTGTACAGCAGCACCAGATCCCCATCAATATCAAACCCTGTATACTGAAAAGAAAACGTCCTGTCAAACACCGGTATCCCATCCGCCTCATAGATGCGCAGACGGTAGGGATTCTCCCCCTGAATATTGTCCGTGATGGCGCCCACATACTCCTCCGACCAGGCGATGCTGCGCATGTTCTCCTCAAAGAGCACCTGGCTCACAGACTCCGGCGATGTCTCCACGCGGGTGGAAAAAAACTGCAGTCCCTTATCCGTAAAGATAACCGCATGGCTCTCGTCCAGGAACCGGACCCTTCCCGCCATGGCATCCGCCAGATCCTGGGGCTGGAATCCGCCCACCACTCGCCTGGCATCATCCTTGCCAAGGCCGAAGTTGTAGAACACAATCTTGTTTCTCAGCATTCCCTGCTCCAGGTACATGTACGAGGTAATCACCTGGGTGCCTGCTGGCGACAGGCTCAGATCCACCGGGCATCCGTCGCCGGACAGAACCGACTTGATATACAGATCCAGGCTGGCTCCGTCTTTTCTGTAAAAATAGATATAGCTGGCATTGGAGTCCTCCTGGAGGGCAGCCACGACCCCATGGGCAGAAACCGATACCTGAAGAATGGGAAGCAGAGCCTCTGTCTGTCCCTGGCATCCATCCACACTGCATATATATATGCCGGTTCCCTGCCGGTCCGCCACAACGGCGAATTCCCCGTTGACAGATACGATGGGCGAATTCATCTCGTAGCTCTGAATCCAGATCGTCTCACCCTTGCTGTTTATATAAGAGGCGCCGTCATTGGTATACTTTAATACCCCATCTGCAAAATCCACATATCCGCAGAAGCTTCCATCCGTATTCAGGCCTCCATCCTGGCCCTCTCCTGCCAGGCTGCGCTCCCAGGACACCTGGTAGGAGGAGTATTGATGATATCTGTCATACTGCCAGAATACAAGTCCTGCTGCTCCAGCCAGAATGAGCAGGACAAGAAAAATAAGCAGGCGCTTCCGCACCACCCGTCTATGCGCACGGCGCACAGCCTCCTGGCCGTCCTCCTCTGGCTCCGGAGTCCTGGACGGGACAATCTGCCGTTTTAATTGACTTTTTTTCCTTTCACGGCTCATGGAGCTGACACTATCCATCCTTCGTTCTCCTGAAAATTCCTGCATACATATGGTTTAGTATACAACATTTTCAGGCAAAACGCATTACTTTTTTTACTCATAATGCTCCTACGGCACAAGGAGCTCCTGCCCCGCATAGATGCTGTTCTGGTCTGTCAGGCCATTGACCCGGCAGATCTCCTCCAAAAAGCTCAGATTCTGATACAGCTTAAAGCAGATGCCGTAAAGCGTCTCCCCCGGATTTACCACATACACCTGATAGCCGGCTGCGGATGCGGGCTGTGCCTGTCCAGCCGGCTGCTCCGGTGCGGCTTCTGCCTGGCCGGATGCTTCCGCTTGCTCTGATGCCGCTGCCTCCTGGCTAGATGCTTCCGCTGTCTCCGATGCCGCTGCCTTCTGGCCGGCTGCCTCCGACGCCGCTGCCCCCTGCCCGGCCGCCTCCGGCGCATTCCCGCCCTCCTGGGCCCTTGCTGCCTCCCACTGGCTTTCCGGAACCATGGTTTCCGGCGTCATCTGGGAGGGATCGGGCGCCTCCGTTGGATAAACTCTCGCAGGAGCCTCATCAATCACATAGCCCCCAGAGCTCCCCTCCTCTTCCTCCGGCCCCAGAAGCTTTTCTCCGGCCGCCGCCAGTCCCTCCTGCAGGCTTCCGGCTGGCATAACCGACGCGATCACACTCTCCATCTGGTGCAGCTTTTTATAATTGTTAAACATCGCCACCCCGCCGGCAAGAAGCGTGATCCCCAAGACACTGCAGAGTCCAGTCAGAAGCCCCACCGTGTTCTTATGCTGGCCAGCCTCACTGCGGCGCTCGTCCATCTTCCTGCGGAAATCCTGGATTGCCTTATCGTTCACGCCCTCCTCCGCCCGGCCGCGGTCCTTCTGCTGGACCATATAGTCCTGCATCATCTGGTTCCGCTCGTAGTACACGCTGTATCCCCGCAGCTTATAAAATCCATCGGAGGAGGTGATATACACTGCCTCCTCCCCGTCCAGCCCTGCATTCAAATACATGAGCTGATTCTTCCCCGTAAAATACTGGCTGTGCTGGCGCCAGTAATTTAAGGGGCTTAGGGAACACCCCGGAGCGCCGCAGAGAAACCAGCCCTGAACCGTCCGCTTGGGAAACATCTGCTCTACCTGCTGGTATGCCTTCTTCCAGGCATCCTCTGTGAACTCAACCCTTTCCCCCTCCCGGGTGACAGAATCCATCTCCAGGGCACCATCCACAAACACAAAGGGCACGTCCTCCCGCATCTCCCTGCTTCCCAGAAGAAGTCCCACCCGCAGATCCGATCCCTTGAGCGGCTG
Organism: uncultured Enterocloster sp.; assembly: GCA_944382045.1. Lineage (GTDB taxonomy): Bacteria > Bacillota > Clostridia > Lachnospirales > Lachnospiraceae > Enterocloster. The sequence goes on from CALWMT010000004.1 coordinate 8,893, forward strand.
GAGACGCTTCAAATATGTATTCACATAGTCTTCCAGATACAGCTTTAAAATTTTGTCCCTCTCCCCAATCTGCCGTATATTTTTGGGCAGCTTGGGAAAGGGCTCATACAGTTCTCCCATAGAATCACCCCGCTGTTTTTAATCTAAAACAGCATAGCAGATTCCAGGCGAAAAGTTTGTCAGATCGTGGCGGCGCTTTCCCAAAATTTTTCGACAAGGGAAATGCTGTCGCAGATGCAGTCCGCCATCTTCATGACCATAGACAGGCGGACACTCTGCAGCATCACAGGATCCGGGCTTCCCCCGCCCCCCACAATGCCGGTTATAGAGATGTCCCCCACTGCCTCCAGATCCTTGGATACTCCCAGTCCCGGCTGCAGGGCTCCCCGGCCCAGGGTGGCAAATCCCACATGGTCCGGGCTCCCCACAGAGGCATCGATCGCTACCACCACGCAGTCCGAATGATGAAGGCGGATATAACGGGCATATAGATCCAGATTCATGGCATGAACCGGGCGCTCCAGGGTTCCTATCACGGCGGCTCTTTTGAGCCGCCGCCTGCGCAGCTTGTGTCCCACCAGAGGACCCAGACTGTCTCCTGTGGACCGGTCCGTGCCAATGCACAAAAAAATCACCCCAGCCTTTTCCTGACGTCTCAGCTCCTCCAAAATCAGCCGGTTCAGCTGCGCTGCAAACCGCTCCGCCTCAAAAATTCCCGAGGTATCATAATAGGATATGTCTTCCCGTTTACGTATATTTGAAGCTTTCCATAATTTCATAGCAAAAGGTCTCTTTCTGTCTGCCGCGCCCTCCGGCGCGTCCTCTTATTCTAGTATAGACCCCCTGCTGTGATTTTATGCATCCCCCAGACACAAAGCAGCTGCCTGGGGGACCTCCCTTAGAAAAGCTTCTCTTTATATATACCGGACTCCACCATAGCCCGAAGCGCGTCTGATACCGCCTGGCGGTCCTCCTTGTAGGTGACGCCGTACCACTTGTCCGGCGTGGGAAGGACCTTTACCCGCGCCCTGCCCGCCTGAATCAGCTCATCGATGATCTGCGGGAGAAGGAACTCCGCCTTCAGATCCCCAGGCTTCACGCTGTCAAGGAACTGCGGGAAGCGCTTCTCAAGCTCATCCAAAAAGCCCAGAGGAAGCCCCCACATATTCATGGAGACAGTCTGGGAGGGGGTCACGGTGACCGGGCTCCCCTGGCCGTCCGACGCCCGAAGCGTCCCATTCTCCATGCGGATATCAAAGGTCTCATTCACAGTCTTCAGGCAGCCGTCCTCACCCACCTGGCACACCCCGCGGGTAACCGATCCATTGTCGCTGAGCGTGTTGGACAGCACATAGCCCCCCATGCACATCTCATATACATCTGAGCTCTCCTGCATCTGTTCTGCCATGTAATCGTGGAGAATACGGAAGCCCTGCTTTCCATAATAGTCATCCGCATTGATCACCAGAAATGGCCCATCCACCTTCCCCTTGATAGAGAGAACCGCCTGGCCGGTTCCCCAGGGCTTTTTCCGGCCCTCTGGCACCGTATACCCCTCCGGCAGATCCGTCAGCTCCTGAAAGGCGTATTCCACCGGAATCAGCCTTTCAATCCGTCTGCCTATGATGGATTTGAAATCCTCCTCCAGGTCCTTCCGGATGATAAAAACCACCTTGTCAAATCCCGCCTCCAGGGCATCATGAATAGAGTAGTCCATGATAATCTCCCCACTAGGTCCCACAGGGGTCAGCTGCTTAATGCCCTCACCGAACCGGCTTCCTATACCGGCTGCCATAATCACCAATGAAGTCTTCATCTGATTCTCCTTATAAAAATAGTATTGCCTCTGCCCTGAGGCATTCCGCCTCCTGACATGCTTCTGTTAGACAAAGTATACCATAATTTTCTCAAAATTACAGCAGGCTGCGCAGCTGATTCCCGCTCTTTTCACAGTCTTTAGGCTGTGGCAGTTTCAAGAAAAAAGGTGATTGCACTTGTAGGCAATTGCGATTATTATGTGTTTGAATCAATAGACACTATAAGGACAGGAAACACATTATGAAACAGCTTGCGAACAGATTTCAGCATGCCTTCACAGAATACTGCATCATCACACTCAGCATCTGGATTATGGTTATCGGAGTATATTTTTTTAAATTCCCCAACCATTTCGCTTTCGGAGGCATCACCGGCTTTTCCACGGTAATCAGTGAATTGACCAGCTGGTCCGCCAGTGATTTTACATCCATCGTCAACACCCTTCTCCTGGTAGTGGGCTTTGCATTCCTTGGACGCGGCTTTGGCTTTAAGACCTTTTACGCCACCATGGTGATGTCCGTAAGCCTGTCCCTTCTGGAACGCATCTGCCCCATGAGCCGGCCTCTCACGGACGAGCCCATCTTAGAGCTCATGTTTGCCGTTCTCCTTCCCGCTGTCGGCACAGCCATCCTGTTTAACATCGGTGCCTCCAGCGGCGGTACGGATATCATCGCCATGATACTGAAAAAGCATACAAGCTTAAACATCGGCACCGTTCTCATGCTTGTGGATGTGGCGGCCGTGGCCTCCGCCTTCTTTATCTTCGGGCCGGAGACGGGACTGTTCTCCACGATCGGACTTGCCGCCAAGTCCCTTGTGATTGACGATGTAATCGAAAATATGAACCTCTGCAAATGCTTTAATATCATCTGTGACAATCCAGATCCAATCTGTGACTACATCATCAACACGCTGAACCGGAGCGCCACCGTCTATCATGCCCAGGGGGCCTTCTCCCATCATGAGAAGACCGTGATCATGACCACCATGAAGCGCGGCCAGGCACTCAAGCTTCGAAATTACATACGCCAGGTAGAGCCGTCTGCCTTTATGCTCATTTCCAACTCCAGTGAAATTATCGGAAAGGGCTTCCTTACGATCTAGGTTTGTGCTAAAATAGTACATAACAGTTTGGGCGGCCGCCGCCTGCCGCGGAAGGATGCCGTCCTCAAGCAGCTGATCAAAGATACGAAAGAAGGTACCTCTATGGATCTAAAGCTTCAGGCGAAACAGACACAGGTCCTGTCCCAGCGTATGATACAGTCAGCGGAAATTCTGCAGATGACATCCCAGGAGCTCAGCACCTATATCAATGACTTAGCTCTGGAGAATCCGGTGATCGATCTCTCCGAGGCCGCCTGGGGCGGACAGCAGCGGGAATCCATCGAGCAGCAGCAGTGGCTTACCTCCTTTAATGAGGAGAATTATTACCTGTATCAGCGCCAGAACAACGACGACGATTATGATTTTAAAAATAGCTGGAACATCAGCACAGACCAGGGAGAGACCCTGCAGGATTTTTTGTGGTCCCAGCTGGTGTCGGAGGATTTTTCAGCCAAGGAGCAGGATATTCTCCGCTTTATGCTGGAGTCCCTGGATAGTAAGGGATATCTGACGGAGAGCACCGAGGATGTGGCCTCCTGTCTCTCCACAGACACAGAGACTGTGGAGCGGCTTCTGGAGCGCCTTCAGCAGCTGGACCCCGCCGGGGTATGTGCCCGCAGCCTGGAGGAATGCCTAAAGCTGCAGCTGGAACGCCAGCAGATGCTCACCCCTGTCATGGAGACCTTGATCGACAGCTGTCTGGAGCTGGTTGCCAAAAATCAGATTCCGGCCATCGCTCGGAAGCTGCGGCTTCCTCAGGAGCAGGCAGCGGGCTTCTGTCAGATTATCAAGTCGCTGAATCCCAAGCCCGGCGTGTCCTTCAGCAACCGGGATAAGCTCCGTTACATCATTCCTGATGTGACCATCGTGAAATTTAAAGAGCATTTTGATATCCTTTTGAATGAATCCATGTATCCGGGCATCCAGATCAACAGCTATTATCGGCAGATGAGCAGGAATCCGGAATCTCCGGAATTAAAAGAATATTTGGATGGAAAGATCCGCCAGGCTGAGTGGATTAAGCAGTGCATTTCCCAGCGGAGCAAGACTCTTATGGATGTGTCCAAGGCTATTTTAGAGCGGCAGGAGGCGTTCTTCACTTACGGTCCCAGCCATCTGGTGCCTCTCAAGATGATGGATGTGGCTCAGGCGCTGGATATTCACGAGTCCACTGTAAGCCGGGCAGCCAGCAAAAAATATCTCCAGTGCTCCTGGGGTGTATATCCCATGACATATTTCTTCTCACGCGAGGTATTTTCCAGAAGCACCGCTGCCGGCTCCCAGTCCATGACTGCGGCTGGCGTCAAGGAAGCGCTGCGCGCTGTCATTGACCAGGAGGACAAGCAGAAGCCCTTGAGCGACCGCCTGCTGAGTGAGAAGCTGGCAGAAAAGGGCATCTCCATCTCCCGCCGCACCGTGGCCAAGTATCGGGAGGAGGAGGGAATCCCGGACGCCAGCGGAAGGAAGCAATATACGCAGCCGTCCGCGCACAGATAGACATTATTTTAAAAATGTGCTTGACAGGCCCCCCATCATGGTATATAATTGCACTCGTGCCCAAGAGATGGGGCGGCCATTTGGCAGAAGCGCCTTTAGCTCAGCTGGTAGAGCAGTAGACTCTTAATCTATTTGTCCAGGGTTCGAGTCCCTGAAGGCGCATGAAAAAATGTTCAAAACAGCTTGACATTTTTCAAATTAGCAGGTAAAATATTACCGTTGCCTCTGATAATTATCAGAGCAGGATGCCCAGATAGCTCAGTTGGTAGAGCAGAGGACTGAAAATCCTCGTGTCGTTGGTTCGATTCCGACTTTGGGCACTGCCGCATAGGGCGGCGAGATGCAGGTGTAGTTCAATGGTAGAACACTAGCCTTCCAAGCTAGATACGTGGGTTCGATTCCCATCACCTGCTTTTTTCATAAGCGCGAGTGGCTCAGGGGTGGAGCACCACCTTGCCAAGGTGGGGGCCGCGGGTTCGAATCCCGTCTCGCGCTCTTTTTTATTAGCCGGGAAGCCTTGATTTTTCAAGGCTTTCCGTTTTTTATAGCCTGTACTTTTTACTACAATTTGACTACACGCCAGAAGACTCCCCGTTCAAATACTCCATAATCCCTATGTGAAGGCTCCAGGCCAGCCGGTCTTGATATTTATCCTCCTCCAGCCTCCTGGCCTCCTTGGCATTGCTTAAGAAGCCGCACTCCACAATCACGATGGGCTCCTTCACATGAAGCAATAGATAATAATTCCCGTCGGCCTTGGCCTGCCGGTGATTTTCCTCCCCCAGAACATAATCGAACCGGCTCTGCAGGATCTCCGCCAGGCGCCGCCCCTCTTCCGAGGCTTTGTAGTAAAACACCTGACCGCCGGACACATCCGAATCAGGATAGCTGTTCTGGTGGATGCTTACCACCAGGTCCGGCTGTGTCTCCTCGATGATCTCGCACCGCTTTTTCATATCCGCCATCTTCTTCTTGCTGTCTCCGGCAGAGTAGAGCCCCTTATCGCTGTCCCTGGTAAGCACTGTCTCCACATCTGAGGCCTCCAGGTAATATTTCAGCCGCTTCACAATATCTAGGTTGATGTCCTTCTCCAGCTGTCCATCCACCCCCACCTTTCCTGGATCCTTCCCCCCGTGCCCAGCGTCCAGGACCACAACCGGATGCTCCCGGGGCTCTTTTCTTCCCTCTCCCGTTCCCTGGGCTGCCAGGCTTCCAGAATGCCAGGACAGCAGTGCCACCACAAAGAGCAGAAACAGCCCCATACCGGTCTGCCATACGGATTGTCTCATAGACGGTTCCCCCGCAAGGTCTGTCTGCTGGTTTTTTAACCAGCTCTATTTTAATATATTCAGCCCCTGCGCAAAAATTCTCCGTCTATTCCTGGCTAAGATAATTATAATCTGTCACCCCATCCGCCACAATGCACTCCAGATATTGGCAGAGCACCGCAGGATAGCAGTAGCGCCTCCACATCTCATACCCCGGCTTACCCACGGCCTCCTCCACAACCTCATAGGCCTTTCCCGCATAGTAGGCTGCATTCAGCTCCCCGTAGACCTGGGACATCTGCTCCTTCTCCTCCTCGGTCAGCTGGACATAGACGCTCCCCTTCTCCTCGTCCCTGGAATCCTTCATGGCATCATAGGCCTGATTAAAGAAAATCCGCTTCACCATCTGAGGACCGTAGGTATTAAAATTCAGAAGATTCTCGTCCTCCGAGCGGTTCCTTCTGGCCCATTTTTCCATATCCACCTGCTCTGTGCGGTAAGAAAAGGATCCATCATCCATGTATTCGAGAACCCCAAACTGACAGGGCGGTGTGGACAGCGAGCTGGTCACAATCTCCCAAATTCCAATGTCCATATGCTGCATATAGTGCTGTACATGAAGATGGCCGCTGACAAACAGACCGATATTATAGGACTCAAGCAGCTGTACCAGCTCCTCGCTGTGCTCAATGGTGCAGTCCTTCATATACACCTGGCTCTGCTCTAAAAGATTGTGGTGGGCTGCCGGAAGCAGATAGATGCCATTCTCCAGGGATTCCTGAAGCTGCTGGTCGATCCACTCATAGGTCTCGGTCTTTATCATGCCGCCCACCTTATTTCCGGAATCATACTGGCAGCTGTCCAGCATCATAAGCCGCATGGAGGGGCCCAGGTCATATGTATAGCTCAGGGAATAGGGGTCTCTGCTCCACGCCTCCCCATATCCGAACTCCTGATAGATCTCCTCAAACTCCTCCGGCGTCACCCGCTCAGCCGGGCGTCTGGCAGGGCCGTCGTAGGAGGAGGCACTGGGATTGTTGATGTCATGGTTGCCCGGAATCACCACAACGTCGATCCCGCTCTTTTCCACCTCCTCCAGCTTTTCGGCCAAGGCCTCATGGCTCCGCTTTTCTCCCTCCAGCGTCAAATCGCCAGTGATCATCAGCACATCCGGCGTGAGAAGCTTAATCTGTTCAAAGGCCGCATCCGTAATCTCCCAGATATAGTTCGTCAGCTTGCCGTCCCCATGCTCCACCATCTTCTGGAAGCCCTCTCCCTTGTCCGTAAGCGACGGGGCCATATAGTGAATGTCCGTCATAATCACAATGCGCTTGCCGCCTGCAAGCTCCTCTGCCGGCTTCTCCGGTTCCTGCGGAAAAGGCGCAATCTCCTCCGGCTGCGGCTCTGTGGGCTTGCTTGTCTCCTCCGGCATCCGCTCCTTCTCAGAGGCGGAGGGAAGAGCCGCAGCGCTCTCCTCCTGATCCATCACCACACCGCAGCCTGCAGCCCCCAGGCACAGCCCCGCAGCTGCAGCCACAGCAATCCATCTTCCATATCTCATATACATCCCTCGGTTCTTCCTTTCCCTGCTGCAGGCAGAGCACTCACCTTACCTGTGAGATAACCTCCCATATATCCGCTGTCTCAAAGCCCAGCTTCCAGCATCCAACGCCGGCCAGCTCATATTCATTGATCAAATCCACCTTAAGTCCCAGAGACCGCTCCTCCTCCATCCATATGCGCTGCCGTCCGTCTGCGCCCTCTGTCTCCCCATAATACTGCCCCAGCTCCTCCTGCCATACCAGCTCCACCTGATTTTCCTCGATCCATTCCCAGGCATTTGCAATTCCGTACGCCTTGGAGGTAGAAGCTCCGTCCTTCTCTGTCCATATCCGGGTGTAGAAGGGAACACTGTTGATCACCTTTTCCTTCGGCACCTCCTTCAGAGTATTTGCAATCCCCTCCCGCACAAAGGAGATGGATGCCACAGATCCAGGCTCCCCTCCTGCGTAGTGCTCATCATATCCCATCACAATCACATAATCTGCCACCACGCCCTGCTCCCTGCGGTTATAAAAGGCGGTATAATCCGAAGGCACATAGTTGTCTACCGAAAGCACCAGGCCCGCCTGCCTGCAGGCCACGGAAAGCTCCCGGATGAATTGAATATAGTGCGGTCCCGCTTCCGACCGCAGGCTTTCAAAATCCAGGTTGAACCCGTCAAACCCATAGGTCTCTGCTTCCCCCATCAAATTTTCAATGAGCTCCTTTCTCCGGGAGGTAGAAGACATGAGCTCCTTTGTATCCAGGTTTCTCACGCTCTCCTCTGTGCTCACATTCTCCACCATGGCCCACACCTGAAGCCCCAGCGCATGTGCCTTGTCTACATATTCCCGGTCCGCCAGAGAAGTATAGGTCCCATCGTTTGAGATCACGTTGAACCAGGTGGGAACAATCACATTCATCCCCTGGGCTATTGCCGCGTACTCCTCCAGGTCCTCATTGGCTGCCTGGCTGGTAACCTGATGAAAGCCAAGACGGACCTTTTCCTCCATAGAAATATTGGTGTATACCGGCGCCTCAAAGCTGCTCACCGGCGTCCGCATGCTTCGCTCTCCCAGCCTCCGATTCTCAATATAGCCCATGTATCCGTCCGCAGTGCGCACCAGAGACCACTTCTCCATTGAAGAAAGCACCTGCAGCCGCTCTCCCTCCTGCGCCTCCGTAATCACAGGGCTCTTCACCCCTCCGCGCTGGCGGACCATCCCCGCCTTCTTGACAGCAGCCTCCTCATAGGGCTCCCACAATGTATCAATATAGACACGCTTAATCTGGCTGGTGGCAAAGGCCTCCGTGCGAATATCCGTATAGCTCGACACCAGCCCCAAAGACAGCCAGGCCTCCCCAGAGTCCGCCTTGAGAAGAGGGCCCCTCTCTCCCTCCGTGGAGGCATCCGCATACACAATGGTATCTGGAAGCGCATATACCAGCAGCTCCTCCCCCGCATCCCAGTAGAAGCGCTGATTTAAATGCTCATTTACCCAGTCTATGGGCAGATAAACCTGTCCATCCGAATAAAGGCCGGTTTCGTCCTGCAGCTCATTATTCAAAATCAGGGCTGTCTCGTCCCCGCTCACTCCAAAAATTCTGCTTTTATCCGCCAGCTCATACGTCGGCATATATCGCTTTACATAGATCCAGCCCAGTCCGGCACCCACTGCGCCTAAAAGGATCAGCGCTAAAAGCAGCCAAGCCGCACATCCCGGTCCCCGTCTTCTCCTATCCATGCCTTCCTCCCGTTGTGTATTCTGCATCGCATGTCTTAATTTTAGCACAAATTCCAATCTTTGGGATTTCTTTTTCCTTACAATCAATGTATCACAGCGCTCCAAAGACATCAAGGGGTGCCCGCGCCCAGCAGCATGTTTTTTGCCTCTTCCCTCCCATCGAACGTCTAAATCCATGCAAAAGCAGGGAGCAGGCTGCCCAGCTTCTGCAGTCTGCTCCCCAAATATGCTTGTACGCCCAACGCGCATCTGGCTTTGGCTGTTCAGGCTGAGATGGAATCCCATCTCTCTAAAAAACACGCGCCGCGGCGTCTTGCTCACGCTTCCTCCGGCTCCTCAGGCTTTGAGGGCGGGTCGCTGAGATACACCCTGTCAAAGCGTATCTCCACCAATTTTCCCTGCTCTGCCCCCACATAATCCCCCATATAAAATCCGCCGTCCTCGCTCAGTTCAAAAATACGGCCCCAATCCTTTTCCGGACACTCAACGCCATCCACCAGAATACGGACCCCTCGGCTCTTATAGCGCTTCAATCCTTCAATGTATGTATTCTGCAGTTTTTTTCTGTCGCAGTACCCATTTTCTTTCATCTCACAGTCCCCTTCGGCCATCGGACACTCCCAGCAGGAGGTTTCCGTGACATATGATGCTGGAATCTGCCCGCTGTCCGCTTTTTTCTATTTCAGAATTCCTGCAAGCCAGTCTTTAACCCTGTGATCCACAGAAAATGCGTCTACTGAAAGCGGAATTCTTTTCAAGGAGATGCCAAACTGCCTCTCTATTCTTCTTCTTGTGTCCTCGCTGCCAAAGGCAGCCCCGTAAATCCACCCTTCAGGCGCTTTTATCTCCTTGTCCAAAAACTCCAAAAACGCACCCAGCTTCCACTCCGACAAAGATGCCGTCACTATCTTCACCCCGCATAGAAGCCATTCCTTCCGTATTTCCCGCCGCCATACGCCAAAATCGATGACAATATCATCGTAGGCCCCCATGCAGTCCGCAAGGATTCCTGGTTCTCCCTCCCGGTAGTAATCCACCTCCAGCAGAGAATAGCCTGCCTTCCGCCTGCTGCCGCCTCTGTCTGCTGTCAGCATCGCCTCCACTGCCGCCAAATCTCCATGTGCATTCCACTCTATGACTGCTGTTCTGCGCTGCATCCAGCTGGCAAGGCAGTTGGCCGTCATAAATGCCAGGTGGGTAGCGCCGGTTCCCGGACAGACACCGGCTATTCCAATCAGCCGCGAGGTTTTCATCTGCCGAACCATCTCTTTCTCCTTTTTTCTGTACAAGGTGTCTGACTCTGCTCGATTCTCTCCCAGACGGCCTTAAGAAAATTCTCCCCTTGGCCTGGATGGAAGGGATCTCTGTATTCCGGAGAGTTAAAAACCACCAAGCCTTCCATCTGGTCATACAGAGCTCTTCGAAGCCATGCCGTCCTTAAAAATCCCTCTGCGCCATGGCGAAATACCAGAACTCTTCTATCCCCCTTGCTCCGCTCAGCGCAAACCGCCTCCAGCAGCCGCCCGGCCTGCCCGCCCTCCCAAGGGCTCGCCATGGCCGTTCCTACAAAAAAGGCATTGTCCTCCTTAAGGGCTCTGGCAGCCGCCTTCCATTCCATACCGAAGTCCTTCAGGACAACGGCAAAGCGCCGGCCTTCTCTCGGCTTAGCAGCCGGACCATACCAGGGACGCATCCAGCAGCCCTTCATGCGGTAGAGCCCGCGTCCGTCCGCGCGTGCTCCCAGGCTTTCTGCCATAATCCGCACTGCCATGCTGCGGCTGTGCTCCTCATAAAGTGCCCGATATCCCTGCCGTTCCAAATAGCGGCAGAGTCCAAAGGCCAGGTGGGTCGTCCCCGCTCCAGGGCGGCTCCCTGCGAAAACAAGGGTAAGAGACGGCGGTTCGTTTTTATACGCTTCCGGTTCCTTTCCGGCAAGAAGTCTCTGCAGCGCCTCCGCTGCCTCCCCGGCAGCCGCATAGCGCTTATCCATATCGGTTTCCATACATCTGCTGATGACAGCTGCAAAAGGCTCGGATATAGGGCAGGCCTGTCCGTCCCCTGGCCGCAGTGTTCCCTGCAGCATAAATCGGAGAACTGCACCAATGGCATAAATATCCGTCCGCGGATCTAATGTACGGTCAGCATCATACTGCTCAGGGGCCGCACACCCGACTGTCCCGTATCGCTCCTGCAGATTCTCTGTACGGCCTATCCATGCATGATCAAAATCAATCAGCCGCACGGTTCCGCCGCAGATCATCAGATTATTAGGCTGTAAATCTAAATGTAGTATGGGAGTTTCGCATGCGGAATGCATGTATTCCACTAAAGAGCAGATCTGCACTCCATAGCGGACTGCCTCTGCCTCTTGAAGAACGCCCTGCTTCCTAACCAGAGCGTAAAGAGAATATCCCTCCAGATACTCTTCGATTAAATAAAAATACTCTTCGTCTTCTTCCAAATCGTAAACCAGGGGAATGCCTGGGTGACGCAATTCCTTTAATATAAGTGCCTCCCTGCGGAAGGTCTCATAATCCACCTGGGATTTAGGAACGCACTTGATTGCCCGGTACTCCTCCAATCCTATATGGAGTGCCAGCCACACGGTTCCAGTTCTCCCGGAACCAGCCCTGCTCAGCAGCCGGTATTTTCCAAATAAAAGACTGTCTCCTTCTCTCCCTCCTTTCTTTCCCGCCATCTCTTATCCATCATTATAAACCAAAACTGAAAAAAGTCTATGGTCGTTAAAATAGCTATACACCGCCGCCCAGCCGCTGTGCTCCATTAAAATTTTTAAAGTTTCCACTTTTTCAATTGATATTTCCCCCCATTATGTAGTATATTTAAATTGTGAAAGTATATCTTTTTTTCATACTAAATTTGACACAGAACAGGAAGTGATTCTATGAAGATAGAGCGCATTAATGAAAATCAGATCCGATGTACATTGACCAGCTTTGATCTGAGTGCACGCAACATTAATCTGGTGGAGCTGGCCTATGGCACAGAAAAGGCCAGAAAGCTTTTTCGGGAGATGATACAGAAGGCATCCAATGATGTAGGATTTGAGGCAGAGGATATTCCTCTTATGGTAGAGGCAATTCCGCTTCCCGGTGAAAGCATCATGCTGGTGATTACCAAGGTGGAAGATCCGGAAGAGCTGGATACCCGGTTTTCTAAGTTCTCACCCTACGGAGAGGATTCAACCGATATGCTGGCCTCCCAGCTGGCAACGGAATTTCTTGAAGGCGCGCAGGCCTCCCTGGAATACCTGGGAGCCTCTCTTCCCCAGGGAGCTGCCGAGAGGGCAGGCCAGGGGACAGGGGAGCTGCCGGCAGGCACCCCTGCAGAAAACTGCCGGATCTTCCGCTTTGAGAGCCTGGATCGAGCCGCAGAGGCAGCCCAGGCAACAGCGGGTGTCTGGACAGGCTTCAGCACCCTTTACAAAAAGCCGGATGCCCGGCAGTATTACCTGGTGCTCCGGCAGACAGGCGAAGCGGATCTGGCATTTTCCCGTCTCTGCAACGTCCTGGCGGAATATGCCGCCAAAATACAGGGCGAGCACACAAACGAGGCATATTTTAAAGAGCATTACGAGGTACTAATACCAAGCAATGCTCTTGAAAATCTCTTAAAAATATAATGCAGCCTACGCTGGCGGAAGCGGCTTAAAGTACTGGGGATACTCTTTCCGAAATCTCTCCTCATTTGGCCGCCAGCGGCTGAGATGCCGGTCCATGGCCTCCGCTGCCCGCTTTTTATCCCTTGCCGCTATTGCCTCGATCAGCTCCCTGTGATCCTCGATGATGGTCAGATCCTTCACCGTATTCACAGAGAGGCTTCGGATCCGGTCATAGTGAACCGCCAGGCGGCGGCACATGTTATAGGTCAGCTCCTTGCGGCATAGTGAAAAAAGCTTATAATGCATTGCATTATCCAGCTCCAGAAGCTTTTGGGGGGATCCCTCCTCCATATAGAATTTCTGGAGCTTTACATTTTCCCGCAGCTGCTCAATATCCTCGCTGCCCGCCATATCGCAGGCCAGCTCCGCCACTGCTTTTTCCAGAAGAACCCGCAGAAATCGGGCCTCCTCCACCAGCTCCACATCAATCAGGGCTATGCGCATCCCCCTCTGGGGAAATACCTCGATAATCCGTGACTCCTCGCTGAGCTGGAGCACAGCCTCCCGCACCGGCGTCCGGCTGATGCCAATCTGCCGTGAAACCTCCATGTCGTTGAAGGGAGCACCCGGTTCCAGATCCAGCGACACAATATTGTCACGGATCAGCCGATATGCGTATGCTCTTGCCGTCTCCCCGTATCTCCGCTCTTCTGTCCGCATCACCCCTACCGGCCCGCCTTTTCAATGGCCTCCCACAGGCCGTTCAGATAGCAGGCACCCAGAGCCCTGTCATAGAGGCCATAGCCAGGCATGGAGACCTCTCCCCAAATGGCTCTGCCGTGGTCCGGGCGCATAATGCCGTCAAAGCCGATGTCATAGAGCGCCTTCATAATCGCATACATGTCCATGCTTCCGTCTGCGGATAGGTGGGCCGCCTCCTGGAAATCCCCCGGGCCGTTGTACTGAAGATTTCTCACATGAGCAAAATGAATCCGTCCCTTTAAGGAGCGGATGATGTCCGGAATATCATTGTCCGGATTGCTGCCCAGGGATCCGGTGCACAGCGTCACGCCGTTGAAGGGCGCATCCACTGCCCTCATGAGCTTTAGGAGCTGCTCCTTGCCTGTGATAATCCGAGCCAGGCCGAACACAGGCCATGCGGGATCATCGGGATGAATGGCCATCTTAATATCGTACTTTTCACATACCGGCTGAATGGCCTTCAGGAAGTATACCAGGTTGTCAAAGAGCTTGTCCGCTGTCACATCCTTGTACATCTCAAAAAGCTCCTTGATCCGGGCCATGCGCTCCGGCTCCCATCCGGGCAGCTCAAAGCCATTGGACTTCTCTCCCATGGAGGCAAACATATTCTCCGGGTTGATCTTGTCAATCTCCTTCTGATCGTAGGCCAGCACCGTAGATCCATCCGGACGCATCTTGGCCAGATCAGAGCGGGTCCAGTCAAATACCGGCATGAAGTTATAGCAGACCACATGGATGTCCGCCTGTCCCAGCCGCTCCAGGGTGGTGATGTAGTTGGCAATATACTTCTCCCTCTCCGGGCTGCCTACCTTGATGGCATCATGGATGTTCACGCTCTCAATACCCAGAACCTTAAGGCCCTTAGCCTCCGCCTGCTCCTTCATCTTCAGGATGCGGTCCATGGGCCACTCCTCGCCTGCCGGGATATCGTACAGGGTAGTGATCACTCCCTTCACTCCCGGAATCTGGCGGATCTGTTCCAGAGAAACCGAATCCACGCCCTCCCCAAACCAGCGCAGTGTCATATCCATAGCAAAATTCCTCCTTTTTATTAATATACTAATATATTACTCCCAGAGGATACCATCTGTCAATTCTATTTCCCTATAAAATACAAAAAGACCCCTTCCAGAAAGCACATGCCTTTCCAAAGGGGTCTTCCACTGAGCTGCTGCTTATCTGTCAGCCAGCACCTCGTTCATCTTGGAAACCAGATCGTCACAGTCAATGTTGTGAACCATGCAGGCCTCCTCCAGGGACTCTGCCTGGGATGCGGGGCAGCCAAGGCAGTGCATGCCGGCTCCCATAAGCATCGAAGGGATCAGCTCGTCCATCTGAATCAGCTCGCCGATCAGCATCGTCTTATCAATTTTCATGGCAATACCTCCTGTATTTTTCGCTTGTTCTCTGCACATATCTGCGCTTTTATCATCATAATACCTTTTGGACTATTTGGCAAGCTTGTATACAGTATTCAATTTTTTCAAAAACGTTGCAATTGCAACAGTCAATCCCTTTCTCCTATGTTACACTATATGCGTACAAGGTATTATTTTTTTGAATCGGCAGACACTATTTACAGACAGCCCACAGGGCTTTTCGCAATCCACAGGAGGAACAGTCTATGAGAACAGAATGGAACACCTTTAACGGCGGGGTGTGGGAGCGTGAGATCAATGTCCGCGACTTCATCCAGAAAAATTATACCCCCTATGACGGCGGCGGAGACTTTTTGGAGGGACCTACCCAGGCCACGAAGGAGCTCTGGGAGCAGGTGCTTGAGCTGTCAGAAAAAGAACGGCA
>CALWMT010000005.1 GCA_944382045.1 uncultured Enterocloster sp.
CCAGGGGCCGCGGGATCCGAGAGAGGGAATCCTGACCGGGGATTTTGTGCGCATTCTTCTCGTGCAGGGAGGGATGATCGGCGCCGCCACCATGTGGGCCTACGGGCTGGGGCTCATAGCGGGAGGTCCCGGCACAGCCAGCACCATGGCCTTTTCCACCTTGACTCTGGCGCGGCTGTTCCATGGATTTAACTGCAGAAGCAGCCGAAGCCTGCTCCGCCTGGGACTGTTTACCAACCTCTACAGTCTGGCGGCCTTTGGGCTGGGAGCAGCTCTTTTGGGGGCGGTGCTCTTTGTGCCGGGCCTTCAGGCCATGTTTGATGTGGAAGCCCTGCGGCCGGGACTGGCGGCCGCAGTGGCCTGCGGCGCCTTTCTGCCTACCCTGGGAATTCAGCTGGGGAAGATGGGACGGGAGCTTTTGGCGGGGGAGCAGGCTTGAGGCGGGGGCCTGCATATAGCTACCCGCCAGGAGGCAGACGGCGGAATCTTCTTGTCCGGCATGCGCCGGCCAAGAAGCATCGGATGTACCATCCGATGTGCAAGGATATATCAGTGCCTGTTTACAAGCAAGCTTGACACAGGCACTGGTATATCCTTGCCCGCCGTCTGCTATAGGGACAAAAATTGTGGAAATATTCGGGAGAATGTGATAAAGTAATCAGTAAGAAGAACAGGAGGCCATGATGACATGAGACTTGTTACTTATGAGATTGAGCACAGAGAAGGGCTGGGGGTGATGAGCAGGGACGGGAGATGGATTTTTCCTCTGCGGTCTCTGGATATGGATTATAAGACCATGCAGCAGCTCATTGAAAACATCAGCGAGTCAGAGAAACAGCTTTTGGAATATACATCCTCCAAGGACCCCTACAAGATACGGGGAGCGGTCCCTATGGAGGAGGCAAGGCTCCTTGCGCCCATCCCCTATCCGCAGCAGGATGTGATCTGCCTGGGTATTAATTATATGGATCATGCGGAGGAGTCGGCTAGGTTTAAGAAGGAGGCGTTCACCGGGGAACGGCCTTACGCAGTGTATTTTTCTAAGCGGGTGAATCGTGCGGTGAATCCAGGGGAGGGAATCCCGAGCCACAGCGATATCGTCACAGATCTGGACTATGAGGCGGAGATGGCGGTGATTATAGGAAAAGAGGCCAGCCATGTGCCGGAGGACCAGGTAAAGGATTACATATTTGGTTATACTATTATCAATGATGTGAGCGCCAGAACCATTCAAAACCGGCATAAGCAGTGGTATTTTGGCAAGAGCATGGACGGCTTCCTGCCCATGGGGCCCTGCATTGCCACGGTGGATGAGCTGGAATTTCCGCCCAAGGTTCAGGTTCAATCACGGGTGAACGGTGAGCTGCGCCAGAACGAGAATACCAGCCGGCTTATCTTTGGGATTGAGCATATTGTGAGTGAGCTCTCCCAGGGCATGACGCTGAAGCCGGGGACGCTTATCGCTACCGGCACACCTGCGGGAGCGGGAATGGGCTTTAACCCGCCCAAATTTTTAAAGCCTGGGGATGTCGTAGAGTGTTCCGTGGAGGGAATCGGCTCTATCGTGAATCCGGTTGTGTAGATGCGCCATTTGTAAGGTGTTATGAAAATCATAGAAGGGGGACAGATGGATGGAACAGAAATTGTACGATCAGATGGATTGGGCAGGGATTGAGGAGCTGGTGTATTCGGAGGCCTCCGATCCCCATAGGCTGCTGGGACCTCACGTGACAGAGGATGGCCTCCTTATTCAGGCCTTTATCCCAGGAGCGCAGTCCATTACCGTGAAGCTTACGGGAAATGGAAAGAAATATCCGATGGAGCTGGCGGACGAGGCAGGCTTTTTTGCCGTGCTGGTTCCGAGAAAGACCGTGGCAGCGTATACGCTGCTGGTTACCTTTGAGGGCGGCGGACAGGAGGAGCTTCATGACCCTTACGCCTTTGCGCCGCTGTATACGGACGAGGACATCAAGAAATTCGCGGCGGGCATTCACTACAATATATATGAGAAAATGGGCGCGCATCCCATGACCATTGACGGGGTGGAGGGCGTGTATTTTTCCGTGTGGGCGCCCTGCGCCATGCGGGTCAGCGTGGTTGGCGATTTCAACCAATGGGATGGCCGGCGCCATCAGATGCGGAAGGTGGGCTGGGACGACGCCTGCATTTTCGAGCTGTTTATTCCGGGCCTCAAGCAGGGGGATATCTACAAGTATGAGATCAAGACGCGGCACGGGGAGCCCATGCTGAAGGCGGATCCCTATGCCAACTATGCGGAGCTTCGGCCCAATACCGCCTCCGTGATCTGGGATATTAACCGCTATCAGTGGCAGGATAAGGCGTGGATGGAGAAGCGGGCTAAGACGGATACCAAGGACAAGCCCATGAACATCTACGAGGTGCACCTGGGCTCCTGGATCCGCAAGGAGCTGGCAGTGGACGAGGCGGGAGAGCCCATCACAGGCTCCGAGTTCTACAACTACCGGGAGACCGCCGAGCGGCTGGCTGCCTATGTGAAGGAGATGGGCTACACCCATGTGGAGCTGATGCCGGTGATGGAGCATCCTCTGGACGGCTCCTGGGGCTATCAGGTCACGGGCTACTATGCGCCCACCAGCCGGTACGGCACACCGGATGATTTCATGGCATTTATGGACTACATGCACCAGCAGGGAATCGGTGTGATTCTTGACTGGGTGCCGGCCCATTTCCCCAGGGACGCCTACGGCATGGCGGCCTTTGACGGAACCTGCGTCTATGAGCATGCGGATCCCCGGAAGGGGGCGCATCCCCATTGGGGCACCCTGATTTACAATTATGGGCGGCCCGGCGTCTCCAACTTCCTCATTGCCAATGCCCTCTTCTGGGCGGACAAGTACCATGCGGACGGCATCCGCATGGACGCGGTGGCTTCCATGCTCTACCTGGATTATGGCAAGAACGACGGGGAGTGGGTGGCCAACATCTACGGCGGCAATGAAAACCTGGAGGCCGTGGAGTTCTTAAAGCACCTGAACACCGTGTTTAAGGGGAGAAAGGACGGGGCGGTTCTCATCGCCGAGGAGTCCACGGCCTGGCCTATGATTACGGGCAAGCCTGCGGACGGCGGCCTGGGCTTTGACTATAAGTGGAACATGGGATGGATGAATGATTTCCTCAGCTATATGAAATGCGATCCCTATTTCCGCAACTATCATTACGGGGAGCTGACCTTCTCCATGCTTTACGCCTACAGCGAGGACTTTGTGCTGGTGTTCTCCCATGACGAGGTGGTCCACGGCAAGGGCTCCATGATGGGCAAGATGCCCGGGGACACCCTGGAGAAAAAGGCGGAGAACCTGCGGGCAGCTTACGGATTCATGATTGGACATCCCGGCAAGAAGCTTCTGTTTATGGGACAGGAGTATGGGCAGATAGACGAGTGGAATGAGAACGCCTCCCTGGAGTGGAACCTGTTAGAGTACCCGCTCCACAAGAATATGCAGACCTATGTGAAGGCTCTCAATAAGCTCTACCTGGAGCACCCGGCTCTCTATGAGCAGGATTACGCGCCGGAGGGATTTGAGTGGATCAACTGCAGCTACCAGAAGGAAAGCATGGTTATGTTCCTGCGCCGCAGCCGGGACGCCAAGGAGACCCTGCTCTTTGTCTGCAATTTCGACACCGTGGATCACGAGAAATTCCGGGTGGGCGTGCCCTTTGCCGGAAAGTACAAGGAGATTTTAAACAGCGATTCCAAGGAATTCGGCGGAAACGGCCTGGGGAATGCCCGGGTGAAGACGGCCAAGAAGCTGGAGTGGGACGAGAGGGAGTATTCCATCGAGATCCATATCCCGCCCATGAGCTGCCTGGTGTTCTCCTGTACGCCTGAGCCGGTAAAGGAGAAGGAAAAGAAAAAGAGCGGAAAGGCCGCTGCAAAGCCGGGAAAGAGCGCTGCCGCCTCCGCGCCGAAAGCGAAGCCGGAAAAGAGCGCCGCTGCCCCGGAGGTGAAGCCAAAGGCAGAGCCCGAAAAGCTGACTACAGCAAAGCAGGAGCCGGAGAAGCTCGCCACAGCGAAGAAGGAGCCGCACAAGGTAGCGACGGCCAAGAAGGAACCCGAAAAGCTTGCGACAGCGAAGAAGGAGCCCGAAAAGCTTGCAACGGCCAAGAAGGAGCCGGAGAAGCTTGAGGAAAAGAAGTAAGCATAAAGCATAGAGAGTCCCCCGAAGGCTTTTTGCGAGGAGGGAAAAATGGACAGAGACACGTTAAGGGAGCAGCTGACAGAGTGGAGGCGCTATCTTCATGCGCATCCGGAGAGTGCCTTTGAGGAGGTAAATACCGCCGCTTTTGTGGCAGACCGGCTCCGGGAAATGGGAATAGAGGTGGAGACTGGCATAGGAAGGACAGGCGTTGTGGGGACACTGCGGGCAGGAAACGGAAGGGGGGCTGTCGGTCTGCGGGCAGATATGGACTGCAACTGCATTCAGGAGCTGGCAGACGAGCTTCCCTATAGGTCCCAGATCCCCGGACGGATGCATGCCTGCGGCCACGATGGCCATACGGCGGCCCTTTTGGGAGCGGCAAAAATTTTGTCGGAGAGCAGAGACTTTTCAGGGACTGTGCGCTTCGTATTTCAGCCAGCGGAGGAACCCGGTTATGGAGCGAAGGCTATGATTGCGGACGGCTTTTTTGAGAGATTCCCGGTGGATGAGATGTATGGTCTGCACAATATGCCCCAATACCCGGCAGGGATCTTTGCTGTCCGTGCGGGGGGAATTATGGCCGGCGAGGATAATTTTACGATCCGCATCAAAGGGAAAGGGGGACATGCCTCCGCACCGGATGTAGTGCGGGACCCGTTGGTGACGGCGGCGGAGATTATCTGCGCCCTTCAGACGATAGTGGCAAGAAATGTGGCGCCTGCGGATACAGCGGTGATTTCCTGCACAGAGCTTGAGACGGACGGCGCCCACAATGCGATTCCCTCCCATGTGGTGATCCGGGGGGATACAAGGAGCTTTACCCCGGAGGTGTCGAAGCTGATCGAGGAACGGATGCGCGCAGTCTGTACCCATATCTGCCAGATGAACGGGGCGTCGTGCGAATTTACCTATACCCATGAATTTTCCCCCACCTTCAACTGGAAGGAGAACGCTGCTTATGCGGCCAGGGCGGCCAAGGCGGCAGCAGGTGCGGATAAGGTTGTGGAGGACTGCAGTCCGCTGATGGTTTCTGAGGACTTTGGCTGCTTCATTCAGGAGGTGCCCGGCTGCTTTGTGTTTCTCGGAAACCGCAGGGAGGGAGAGGAGCCTGTGCCGCTCCACAATTCTCGGTTCAACTATAACGATGATATCCTAGTGGCTGGCGCGGAGTTCTTCGCGGAGCTGGTCAGGGAACGGCTTCCGAAATAGAAAATGCTATTTTGCAAATAAAAAAACGGGATACCGAGCATGCTCGGCGTCCCGTTCGTGATTTATGGTTACTGCTCCTCCGACCATTCGGACAGGTTTAAAAGCCCGTCCCTGCTGCCGGAGAGGAAGAGAATGTCACCCTTGCAGAAGCTGTAGTCTGGCTTTACATTTTCCATCACCTTGGAGCCATTGGCGATGGCGATGATATTTAAGCCAAAGCGGGAGCGCAGATCGGCCTCCACAACGGTCTTTCCCACCAGCTTTTCGGGAACGATAAGCTTGGAGATGGTGAGGCGTTCGCTGAGCTGGATGAAATCCAGAACCCGCACGGTCTCCAGACGGTTTGCCAGCCGGATGGCCATATCGCGTTCGGGATACACCACCTCAGCCCCCAGCTTTGCCAGGATTTCCCCGTGCTCCGCGCTGTTGGCTTTGGAGACAACCTTGGGGATCCCAAGGCTTACCAGATTCAGCGTGGTGAGAATGGAGGTGGCAATCTGCTCCCCGATGCAGACCACGGCCACATCACAGTTCTGGATGCCGGTCTCTGCCAAGGTTTTCTTGTCGAGGGTTTTGACCACGAAGGCATTTTCCGTATATTCCCGCATTTCCCGGACCTTTTCCTCGTCCCCGTCCAGAACGAGAAGCTCTGCGCCCGACTTGGCCAGTTCCATGGCCAGCGCATATCCAAAACGTCCCAACCCTACGATTCCATAGGTGAGAGTTTCCAATTTCTTTTTGCTCATAATAAAAATCCTCCTAGTATTCTGTTAAATGGAATAAAGCTGCTGTCAAAATCATGCTGCCAAATGGCGGCCGGTGCTATCCGATGGCGATATTTCCCTCCGGGAAGCTGACGCGCTCGCCTCTGGCGAAATACCACAGGGAAGCAATGGTGAGAGGGCCCAAACGGCCGATATACATGGTCACGATGGAGAGAAGCTTGCTCCCGTCGCAGAGATCCGGCGTGATGCCAGTGGACAGCCCCACCGTGCCGAAGGCGCTGGTGATCTCAAAGAGGGCATCCACAAGCCGGATGTCCGGCTCCATGACCATCATCAGATAGGTGCCTGTAAATACGACTCCCAGGGCCAAAAGGGTGATGACCGCCGCCTTACGGAAGGCGTCCTTGGGGATCGCGTAGCGGAAGGCCTTCTCCGAGGTGTTGGTAGCTGCGGACTTGATGCCCTGGATGAGAGCGAAAAATGTACTCGTCTTGATACCGCCGCCAGTGGATCCCGGTGAGGCTCCGATGAACATTAAAGCGGTGAGCACCAGCAGGCCCGGGGTGGAAAATGTCCCCAGCGGGTATGTGGAGAATCCGGCTGTTCTGGCGGATACACTGTGGAAAAATGCGCCCAGCCAGGTCACATCCTCGGTGAGCTTGATTAATACGGTTCCAATCACAATGAGGCAGCCGCTGACGGTGAGCACCACCTTGGCGTGCATGGAGAGCTTGTGCCACTTGAGCCGCTTCACCCACATTTCCCGGATGACCAGAAAGCCGATGCCGCCGAAAAAGATCAGGGCGCAGGTGGTCAGGTTCAGGAGCACATTGTGGCGGTAGGGGATGAGGTTCTGGAAATTTCCCAGAATGTCAAAGCCCGAGTTGTTGAAGGCCGCCACGGAGTGAAACAGGCTGATGCCCGCCGCCCGGAGAGGCGGATAATCCTGGACAAAGACCAGGAAGCTTAAAAAAGCCCCGGAGAGCTCGAAAATCACGGTCACAAGGAAAATGTCCTTGACAAATTTCACCAGTCCTCTTCCGGAATCCAGGTTCATGGCTTCCCGGATCAGCACACGGC
This sequence comes from uncultured Enterocloster sp., assembly GCA_944382045.1. Classification (GTDB taxonomy): domain Bacteria; phylum Bacillota; class Clostridia; order Lachnospirales; family Lachnospiraceae; genus Enterocloster. Next base: position 7,196 of record CALWMT010000005.1, read on the forward strand.
CCTTTAAATTCACCCGGCGTCCCATAGCCACGATAATCCCTGCGCCTACGGCGGTAACCCCAAGTCCTCCCACCTGGATGAGCATGGCCAGGAAAAACTGTCCCAGGGGAGTAAAGGTATCCCCTGCGTCGATGGCGATGAGGCCGGTGACGCAGACCGCGCTGGTGGAGGTGTAGAGGGCGTCAATGTAGCGCACGGTGACCCCGTCCTGGATACTGCAGGGCAGCATAAGGAGCAGGGAGCCGGTGAAGATTACCAGGGCAAATCCCAGGGCAATGATGCGGGCCGGGGACTGCTTCTTGATAAATTCAATCATTGTAAGTCACCTCTGTTGTAATGATGTTTGTACTGGCTTATTATACTATATCCAGGATTAAGAAAGAATAAAGATATGAATACGGAACAGGGAGAACAAAAAGAGCCGCCGCATAATGGGTGCGGCAGCTCTGAAAATAAAAGCTATGGTCTGCTGTGGATATCAGCCCAGAGGAATGATGGTAACCGGGTCACTCGATCCGCTCTCTGAAGGCGCGGCCTGTGTGCTTTGACTGGAGGATTCCCCAGGAGCCGCCTGTGAACTGGGGGCGGTGGACTCCCGCGGGGAGGAAGCGGAGGACTCCGCGGTGCCGGAAGCCTCCCCCGTCTGTGCAGGCTCCGAGGCCTTAGTGGATTCTGAAGCCTTGGCAGATTCCGCGGCCTTGGTGGACTCCCTTGCTTTGGTGGATTCCGCGGCCTTGGTGGTTTCCGTTGCTTTGGTGGATTCCGCGGCCTTGGTGGTTTCCGTTGCTTTGGTGGATTCTGCGGCCTTGGTGGTCTCCTTTGCTTTGGTGGATTCCGCAGCCTTGGTGGTCTCTTTTGCTTTTGTGGTCTCGGATGCCTTTGAAGCTTCCCTTGACTGGGTGCCTGCGCTGGAACGGGAGCTGCCTTCCTCCTCATCGCCGAAATCCAGCTCGCGGTTTTCTGTATCAATTCCGTTGGTATGGATGGCAAAGGCGGCCTGGCTCACATTGCCCGCATAGTCCGACACAAAGACAGTGAGCTCGCTCCCCTCCATCTCAAAGGTAACTCGTCCGGTGCCCTGGTCGGTACTGGTGGGCCGCAGGTTCTGCCCGTCAGGGGTGGTCCCATAAATGGAGGAATAATCCACTCCGGATTGGCTGTCTGTCACCAGAAATTCAAGATGGCCCTCCTCCAGAACATAATTTTCCTGATCAATGGACGGCGGGGCGTCATCCAGCACAGCGATATGCTCATTGTGCCGGGCGGTCATGCCGTTCCAGCTTTTCACGTAGATATCCAGCGTGCCATTGGAGTCCAGGGATGCCCGGTATGCACCGTCGGAGTGCTCCATCTCCAGAGGCTGTGACTCCAGCGTGACTGTCATCTCCCGGATGGGGAGAATGGACTTGACCTTAAAGGAAATATCCACGGTTCTATAATCGGTAGTCTCACCCACTGTGAGCGCAATCCTGGGAGAGGCCGTAATAAGGGTAAATAATAGTAAATTGATTATAACAAATGGCAGCACATAAAATACCAAATTTTTTAATATGGGGTTGTCCTTCCAGGACTGTGTATTATATGTATTCCTTTTGGCGCTCCTTCCGCGGCGGTTATTAGGGGAACCCGCCGTTCGGCTGCTGCGGGGAGCCGAATAGGATGAATGATGCTCCATAGTAATCCTCCTTATGCACCGGCATCCGCCGGCTGAAAAAATACTTCTATAGCATAACAGAAAAAGCTTTTTCTTACAAGTCTCTTCAAAATAAAGATGGGATGTGTTATTATGGAAGCATCAACCGGAAGGAGTTCGGCTCATGATAGAAGAAGCGGCTGCATTTGCGGCGAAAGCCCATGCAGGAGTATTTCGCAAGGGAACTGCGATTCCCTATATTACGCATCCGATGGAGACTGCCTTGATTGTCTCCGGGTTCACGAGGGATGAGGAGCTGATTGCGGCTGCCCTGCTTCACGATGTGGTGGAGGATGCGGGAGTTACCGGAGAGGAGCTGCGGCTGAGCTTTGGAAATAGAGTGGCAGAGCTTGTGCTCCAGGCCAGTGAGGACAAGTCCCGGACATGGCAGGAGAGAAAGAACACTGCGATCAGGCACCTGGAGGGCGCCTCCTGGGATCTCAAGGTTCTCGCCATGGGGGACAAGCTGAGCAATATGCGGAGCACAGCCAGGGATTATCTGCTCATTGGGGATGCTCTCTGGGACCGCTTCAATGAAAAGAGAAAGTCGAAGCAGGGATGGTACTACTGGGGGATTGCCCATGCACTGCGGGATTTTAAGGAACATCTATATTATAAAGAATATATTATGCTTTGTACGGAGGTCTTTGGAGGACCGGAGAGCTGAGAAGGCAGGGCCTTCGGCAGCAGAAGCTCCGGTTTTCAGACCCCCGGTATTTGGAGGATAGGGAGAATGAAAATGTTAAGAGCAGCTCGGAGAGCCATAGCTGTGCTGGCGGCAGCGGGAATTATTTTTTCAGCCCAAGGGCTTGTCTCCTATGCGGGGACAACCGGCGTGGGCGCGGCACAGCCGGAGCAGGGAGGACCTGGAGTGGAGACAGGAGGGGGAACGGTGCCGGTCGTGGAGATCGGCCCTGGGGTGTCAGAGCCGCAGACCCCTGTGCCATCACAGTCTGCAGAGCCGCAGGTCTCTGCGGCGGCCCAGCCAGCAGAGGTCCAGCCGTCCGCGCCCCCTAAGCCAGAGGGAACAGGTCCTCTGCTGGCGGTCAACTACAGCGGGTTTATCGCGCAGAGCGGCTGGAGCGGAGTGATTCAGGACAATGGCCTGTGCGGCGGCGTGCCGGGCACATGGCTTACAGCCTTTAAGGCGAATCTTGTAAATCTTCCCTCTGAAGGGCATGTGGGAATCTGCTATCAGGTGAATTTGAGCGGATCAGGCTGGCTTTCGTGGGCCTATGACGGCGCGGAGACAGGAGGACCAGGCGGCACACAGCCGCTGGAGGCTCTGCGCATGGAGCTGACGGGAGAGCTGGCAGAGGGGTATGATCTCTACTATAAGGTTCTCCAGAACGGGGCCTGGACGCCCTGGGCGGTAAATGGAGGCACTGCGGGAGTGGAGGGAGCCGGTCTGTGGATTCAGGGCATCCGAGCTTCCATCACGGCACGGGGCGCAGGCGAGCCTGCAGAGGGACCGGCGTCTGCCGGGATGGTGGATCCGTCCCGGCCTATGATTGCGCTGACATTTGATGACGGACCAAAGACCTCTGTGACCAGCCGGATTCTGGACAGTCTCCAGGCAAACGGCGGCCGGGCCACCTTTTTCATGCTGGGATGCAACGTGAATGCCAATGCAGGTGTGATTCAGAGAATGACGGCTCAGGGCTGCGAGGTGGCAAACCACACCCATGATCACAAGTATATTTCGAAGCTTGGGGCGGAGGGAATTATAAGTCAGGTTGGGACGACCAATCAGAAGATAGCAGCGGTGTGCGGTGTATCGCCCACATTAATGCGTCCGCCAGGCGGATTTATTGACAGCGCCTCACTGTCAGTTCTGGGATCTATGGGCATGCCGGCCATCATGTGGTCCATTGATACCAGAGATTGGGAGCACAGGAACCCGCAGAAAACCATAGACATTGTGCTGAGCCAGGTGCGGGATGGAGATATTATTCTGATGCACGATATTTACGGGACGACCGCAGATGCGGCGCAGGTGCTGATCCCTGCCCTGACTGCCCAGGGCTATCAGCTGGTAACGGTCAGCGAGCTGGCGGCATGCCGGGGCGGGGCGGCTCCGGGACATAAGTACAGCCAATTTCGTTAGAAAGGGAAAGGAGAGGGGCATATGGCAGAGATTGTATTTCAGGGACATGGAAGCTTTCGCATGACGACGGGAGAAGGGACGGTGGTGTATATTGATCCCTTTGCAGGGGAGGGGTATGACGCTCCTGCCGACCTGATTCTTGTTTCTCATGAGCACAGCGATCACAATAAGGTAGAGCTGGTAACGATGAAGGCAGACGGCCGGATTCTCCGCGCAGGGGATTTCCTGAAGGACGGAGAGTATCAGGAGATACAGGAGAAGGATCTTGTGATCCGCGGCGTAGAGGCCTGCAATAAAAATCACCCCAGAAATGCCTGTGTCGGATTCCTGGTTCAGGCGGAGGGAAAGAAGATTTATTTTTCCGGCGATACCTCCCGCACAGAGGCGATGGAGAGGGAGCTGCCTGCGGAGCACATCGACTATGCATTTCTTCCCATCGACGGAATTTACAATATGGATGCGGCGGAGGCCAGCGTATGTGCCGGTCTTATCAAGGCGGAGCACACGATTCCGGTGCATATGGCACCGGGGAAGCTTTTTGACCAGGCTGCTGCGGAGCGGTTTGAGGCAGAGGGGCGGATGATTCTGCGGCCGGGGGAGAAGATCACTTGGCAGTGAATTTTGGCGCGGAATTTCAAATTTACATTTCGCGAAATTTGTGTTAGAGTATATAAATGGGTAGATGGCTTTTGAGAGATAGGAAGGCCATCTGCCCTTCATGTATTTTATAAGAGACAGAGGACAAAGAAAATGACAGAAGACAAACGGCAGTCCCGGCGGCTTCTGGTGGGCATTGACGTAGGCTCCACCACCACAAAGCTTGCCGTCGTGGACGAAGATACCAGAGAGATTCTATATTCCAGCTATAAGCGCCACAACGCCGATCAGGTTCAGAGCGTGATCTGCGGGCTGCGCGGCCTGGCGGAGGAATTCCCGGGCCAGCCCATGCGCCTGGCCATGACCGGATCCGGCGCAAAAACCATAGCGGAAGCCCTGCATCTGCCGTTTGTTCAGGAAGTAGTTGCCAATTCACTGGTACTGCGGGAACAGTACCCCCAGGTTAGGACCGCCATCGAGCTGGGCGGCCAGGACGCCAAGATAATCTTTTTCCGCTGGGAAAAGGAGAGCAATTCGTTAAGCGTTTCAGACATGCGTATGAACGGCACATGTGCAGGGGGCACAGGTGCCTTTATTGATGAGGCGGCATCCATATTGAAGGTGCCGGTGGAGGAATTCGACTGCCTGGCTGGGCAGGGAAAGAGCGTCTTTGACATATCCGGCCGCTGCGGGGTCTATGCAAAGACAGACATTCAGCCCCTGATAAACCAGGGGGTTCCTCGGTCCGATCTGGCCCTCTCCGCCCTTCACGCCATCGCCAAGCAGACCATTGGCGGCCTGGCCCAGGGCCTGGAGATAAAAAAGCCTGTGGCCTTTGAGGGAGGCCCCCTGACCTTTAACCGCACCCTGGTGCGGGTTTTTGCCGAACGGCTGCATCTGTCGGAGGAAGATATCATCCTTCCCAAGCAGCCGGAAATCATCGTGGCCTACGGGGCGGCCCTTTCCCTTCCGGAGATATTTGACAAGGCGGCCTCCCAGCCGGCCCCGGCAGCTAATGCTCAGACAGCCGCCGCTGACACGCACACGGCCCCGACGGCCTCCCAGGAGGCCGCCGCCGCGCGGGAAGGCCAGCCGGCTCAGACCTTCCTCGCTGCGGACCTTGCCGGCGCCCTGGAGCGGATTCGCGGCTCGGGCACCCTGAAGGTGGTTTCCCAGGCCCCGCCCTTTTTCTCATCAAAGGAGGAGCGCCAGGCCTTTGAGGAGCGGCACAAGCTGCCGCCGCTTGCGCCCGCGCCCGTCAAGGCGGGGGAGACGGTCCGCGCCTACCTGGGCATTGACTCCGGAAGCACCACCACCAAGCTTGTCCTCATGGACGAGGAGGAGCATATCCTGGACTCCTTCTATGCCCCCAACGAGGGGGAGCCTCTGGCAGTGGCACGCAAGGCCCTTGCGGCTATGGGAAAGCGGTACAGCCAGGCGGGAGCAAGGCTTGAAATTCTGGGCGCAGGCACAACGGGCTACGGGGAGCTTCTATTTAACAAGGCCTTCAAAACCGAGTACCATGTGGTGGAGACCGTGGCCCACGCCCGGGCCGTGGAAAAATACGTGAAGGACGCCAGCTTTATCCTGGACATCGGCGGCCAGGACATGAAGGCCATCTGGCTGGACAATGGCATCATCACCAACATCCTGGTCAATGAGGCCTGCTCCTCCGGCTGCGGCTCCTTCCTTGAAAATTTAGCAGCCTCCCTCCACATCCCGGTGGAGAAAATCGCTGAGGAAGCCTTTGACTCAGAGAATCCCGCAGTGCTGGGGAGCCGCTGCACGGTATTCATGAACAGCAGCATCATCACAGAGCAGAGAAACGGCAAGCTGCCGGGGGACATCATGGCGGGCCTGTGCCGCTCCATCATAGAAAATGTATTTACCAAGGTCATCCGCATCTCCAACCTGGACAGCCTGGGGGACCGGATTGTGGTTCAGGGCGGCACCTTCCGCAATGACGCGGTGCTCCGGGCCATGGAGCAGTACACAAGCCGCCAGGTCATCCGGGCCCCCTATCCGGGCATCATGGGGGCCATCGGCGCGGCCCTTCTCACCAAAGAGCACATGGAGGAGGGGGCTGCCCGCACCTTCATCGGCCTGTCCGGGGTGGAGGCCTTCTCCTACACCCAGGAGGCGGATTCGCCCTGCCCCTTCTGCGGCAACCACTGCCGCAGAACCGTGGTGCGCTTTTCAAACGGAGACTACTGGATCACCAACAACCGCTGCGAGCGGGGCGAAATTCTGGGGGATCCGAGGGATGAGAAGGTCCGGGCAAGGCTTAAGGAGAAGGCCAGGGCCAGGGAGATGACGCCCAACCTCTTTGATCTGCGGGAGAAGCTGCTCTTTAAGGAGTATCCCTTCCCAGCCGTGGAGCCGGAGAAGCCGACCGTCATTGGAATTCCCAGGGTTCTCGCCTTCTGGGAGAATCTTCCCTTCTGGCGGACCTTCTGGCGCTCCCTGGGCTTTCAGGTAAAGCTGTCCCCGGAGAGCACCCGGGCCATGTATGAGAGCGGCCTCCAGGATGTGACCTCAGACACTGTGTGCTTCCCGGCCAAGCTGGTCCATGGCCATATCCGCAGCCTGGCAGAGGCGGGGGTGGACCGGATTTTCATGCCCTCCATCACCACGGTGAAGACGGAGAACACAGAGTCCACCAGCCAGTCCATGTGCGCGGTGGTGAAGGGCTATCCCATCGTGGTCCGCAATTCCGTGGACCCCGAAAAGCGCTGGGGCATTCCCTTTGACGCGCCGCTGTTCCACTGGTACACGGACAGGGACAGGGAGCGGCAGCTTGCGGCCTACATGGAGGAGACCTTTGGAATTTCCAGAGAGCACACCCGGCAGGCCATCGCCGCCGGGGACAAGGCCCAGAAGGAATTTCACACAGCCCTTTTTGCGGCCGGGGAAAGGGTGTGCCGCCAGGTGCGGGAAAATGGGACCTACGCGGTGGTCCTGGCCTCCCGCCCCTACCAGAACGACGCCCTGGTGAACCATGACCTTCCGGAGATGTTTACGCGGATGGGCATACCGGTTCTCACTGCAGACTCTCTTCCCGAGGCCAGCCAGGTGGACTTGAGCAAAAGCCGCCTGGATGTGGTGAACAATTTCCACGCCCGGATGCTCTCCTCTGCCATTCTGGCGGCCAGGAAGGAGTACCTGGAGTACGTGCAGATAGTGAGCTTTGGCTGCGGGCACGACGCCTACCTCTCGGATGAGATTGTGCGGCTCATGCGGGAGATCTCCGGCAAGACGCCTCTGATTTTAAAGCTGGATGAGAGCGATATCCAGGGAGCCCTGCGCATCCGGGTCAATTCCTTTGTGCAGACCGTGTCCATGGGGCGCAGGCGGAAGAGAAAACAGGCGCTGCATGAGCTTCCGGACCCCTACCAGGTAAAATTTACTAAGAAAAGCCGGAAGGAGCGGGTGGTCCTGGTGCCCAACACTTCCCACGCCTTCAGCCGGATTATGTCTGCGGCCATGGCCGGCCAGGGAATCCGGACTGAGCCCCTCCCCATTGGCCGGGAGGAGGCCATCCGCCTGGGCAAGCAGTACGTGCACAACGATATCTGCTTCCCGGCCCAGATTGTCATCGGGGAGGCCCTTGCGGCCCTTCGGAGCGGCAGATACGACGACAAACACACGGCCATCGCCATGGGAAAATACATCGGCGACTGCCGGCTGACCCATTACGGGGCGCTGCTGAGAAAGGCCCTGGACGACGCGGGCTACTCCCATGTGCCGATTTTGACCAATGACGACCGGGACTACCATAACCTGCACCCCGGATTTCACATGAACCTGTTCACCTCCATGCGCATTGCCTTTGCCCTTCCCATGATTGACGCCCTGGAGGAGCTTCTGCGCAAGATGCGCCCCTATGAAAGGGTGCCGGGAAGCGCGGAGCGGGCCTTTGAGGCGGCCATGGACCAGGTGGTGGAGGGGCTTTCCCGCCGCGGCGTTCTGGGAGCCAGGCGGGGATTTAAAAAAGCCATCTCCTTAATGAAGCAGGTGGACTATGACCGGACCCGCCCCAGGCCCCGGGTGCTGATTGTGGGGGAATACCTGCTCAATTTCCATCCCGGCGCCAACCACGACATAGAGGCGTACCTGGAGAAAAATGGCTTCGAGGTGATCGAGGCCCGGATGACGGACGTGATTCGGAAGACGTACTTCTACCAGGACGCCCAGGTGCGGGAGTACCATGTAGATAAGCCTCTGGCCCAGAAGATATGGCTGCGGACCGCCAACGCCATGTTCAATCTGGCCCACAGCGTGACGGATGCCATCGCCAAGGACCATCCTCTGTATAAGCCCGCCTGCCGGATGCAGGATCTGGTGAAGGAGAGCGACCCCATTATCCAGCACACCTTTGACGCAGGGGAGGGCGTTCTGATTCCGGGAGAAATCCTGCACTACGCCAGGGAGGGCTGCCGGGCCTTTGTGATTCTGCAGCCCTTTGGCTGCCTGCCCAACCACGTGGTGGGCAGGGGCGTTGCCAAGCGGTTAAAGGACATGTATCCGGACGCCCAGATCCTGCCGCTGGACTACGACCCGGATGTGAGCTTTGCCAACATAGAGAACCGGCTCCAGATGCTTGTGATGAATAGGAAGCAGTAACCGGCAGAGAGCTGCGGCCCTAAAACCCCATTTACAAGCAGGGCCAGGCATGTTACAATCGTAAGCATCCAATCAGCGAAAAGGGGGAAGGGACATATGACGCAGAAGCGCGAAGACTATATCACTTGGGATGAATATTTTATGGGGGTGGCCATCCTGGCGGGCAAGCGCTCCAAGGATCCCAGCACCCAGGTGGGGGCCTGCATTGTGAGCCAGGACAACAAGATACTCTCCATGGGGTACAACGGATTCCCCAAGGGCTGCTCCGACGATGAGTTTCCCTGGGGAAAGGAGCACGAGAAGGATGACCCCTACAACGCCAAGTATTTCTATTCCACTCACGGGGAGCTCAACGCCATCTTAAATTACCGGGGCGGGAGCCTGGAGGGGAGCAAGCTCTATGTGACCCTGTTCCCCTGCAATGAGTGCGCCAAGGCCATCATCCAGTCCGGCATCAAGACCATTGTCTACGGCCAGGACAAGTACGCGGACACGCCGGCGGTGCGGGCCTCCAAGCGGATGCTGAACGCGGCGGGGGTGCGCTACTACCAGTACCAGCCCACGGGCCGGAAGATTGAGATTGAGGTGTAGGCCATGAAGGTTCTTCTGGTGGGAATCAATGCGAAATACATTCACTCCAGCCTGGCGATCTACAGCCTGCGGGCTTATGCCAGGAGGGCGCTTGGGGACAATGCCCCGGATATAGAGCTGGGGGAGTACACCATCAACCATCTGCGGGAGACAATTTTACAGGATATTTATAGGAGAAAGCCCGATTTCATCGGGTTTTCCTGTTATATCTGGAATATTTCCATGGTGGAGAGCCTTCTTGCGGACTTAAAGACGCTTCTCCCCCGCACCGCCCTGTGGTTCGGGGGGCCGGAGGTCTCCTATGACGGACAGCGCTTCCTTGCGGCACACCCCCAGGCGGACGGCGTCATGAAGGGCGAGGGGGAGGAGACCCTTGCCCGGCTCCTTGGGGCTCTGGGCCAGGGAGGGGAGCTGAGCAGCGTGCCGGGGCTGATTTTCCGGCGGCCGGAGGGCCAGCTGGTGGACACCGGATCCGCTCCGGCCCTGGATATCAGCAGCATCCCCTTCCCTTATGAGGGGATAGACAGGGAGTCCCTGGCTCACCGGATCCTCTACTATGAGAGCAGCCGGGGCTGCCCCTTCTCCTGCAGCTACTGCCTATCCTCCATTGACCGGCGGGTTCGCTTCCGCAGTATGGAGCTGGTGGAGCGGGAGCTGGCGCAGCTTCTGGAGGCCGGTGTGCCCCAGGTGAAATTTGTGGACCGCACCTTCAACTGCAGCCGGGAACGGGCCCTCAGGATTTGGCGGTTTATAAAGGAACATGATAACGGAAAGACAAATTTTCACTTTGAGATAGCGGCGGATCTCCTGGACGAGGAGGCGGCCGCCCTTCTCACCTCCCTGCGCCCTGGCCTGGTACAGCTGGAGATAGGAGTGCAGTCCGCAAATCCCCGGACACTGGAGGCCATCGGCAGGCGGACAGACCTTGAGAGGATCCGCGCGGTCACCTCTCGGCTTAAGGCCTCCCGCAGGGTCCATCAGCATCTGGATCTGATCGCCGGACTTCCCTGGGAGGACCTGGAGAGCTTTCGTGAGTCCTTCAACCAGGTTTACGCCATGGAGCCGGATCAGCTGCAGCTGGGATTTTTAAAGGTTCTCAAGGGCACGCCCATGGAGCGGGAGGCCGTCCGCTTTGGGATCCGCTGCTCCTCCGTCCCTCCCTACGAGGTGCTCTCCACCCCATGGCTTTCCTACGAGGACATTCTGACCCTTAAGGAGGCGGAGGACATGGTGGAGACCTACTATAACAGCCGGCAGTTCACCTGCACCCTGGCCCTCCTGGAAAAATGGTATCCCAGCCCCTGGGACATGCTTCTGGCTCTGGCCGCCTATTATAAGGAAAATGGCCTTGCAGGCGTAAATCACAGCCGCATGGCCCGGTATGATATCTTGTGGGGGCTGATAAACAAAATCTGTTCCCGGGCCGCTGTACCGGATCGGGACTCTGGGGAGAGTCTGGAAAACCAGGGGGATCCAGAGCACCGGCCGGGACGGGAGGACCTGCGGGACGCCCTTGTGCGGGACTTCTACCTCCGGGAAAATGCCAAAACGCGGCCGGCCTTTGCCAGGGATCTGCGTCCCTACAGGGACAGGATCCGCGAATTCTACCGGAGGGAGGAGAAGGAGCGGCGGTATCTGCCGGCCTACGGAGCATACGATGCCCGCCAGATGGAGCGGATGACCCACTTGGAGGTATGGGGCGACGGGAGCATGACGCTCTTTGACTACAGGGACAGGGATCCGCTGGACGGCAATGCCCGCTGCATTCCCCTGTGCGCACAGGAGGTGGAAGATGATTGATTCGTATATAGCGGTGGATGTGGAGACAACGGGTCTTGAGGTCCGCCAGGAAAAAATTACAGAGCTGGCTTTGGTAAGGGTAGAGGGAGATACAGTTACAGACTGCTTTTCCACGCTGATCAATCCAGGACGGCCTATCAGTGAGATGGTCTCCTCCCTCACGGGAATTACGGATGCGATGGTAAAGGATGCACCTGCTGTGGAGGAGGTCATAGGAGATGCGCTGGACTTTGCTGGAGATCTGCCCCTTCTGGGGCACAATCTCCTGTTTGACTACCGTTTTATCAAAAAGGCGGCGGTGAACAGCGGCCTGGCATTTGAACGGCAGGGGATAGATACACTGCATTTGTGCCGCCTGTTTATGGGGACAGAGCAGAAGAAAAATCTGACAGATGCCTGTGCCTTTTATCAGATCCCTCAGCCGCAGGCACACCGAGCGCTGGCAGATGCCCAGTCTGCCCACCTGCTCTTTCAGCGCCTGAAGGGGCTGTACGGCGGGGAACGGCCGCAGGCCTTTGTGCCCGCATCCCTTTTTTATCAGCCGAAGCGGGAGCAGCCTGCCACAAAAAGGCAAAAAGAATACTTGCAGGATTTGATAAAATGTCATAGAATAAACATAACTGTGCAGCTGGATGCCTTAAGCCGCAGCGAGGCTTCCCGGATGATTGACAGGATTATTTTACAGCATGGAAGGCCTTTTCCAAAGGGCAAGCATTTTTAAAGAGGTGAATGTATAATGTTGAATATGAGAGATCCCAAGGTCAAGAAGATTATTTCTACCGTCATTGTAGTGGTGCTGGTACTGGCCATGATTGTGCCGATGGCGCTGAGTGCGATTCTGTACTAAGGGGAGCGGATATGAAAAAGTATGTGCCAAGCGGAGGCCTGATGGCAATTCTTGCCGCAGGTATTTTGTGGGCTTCTGGCCTGACGGCCTTTGCGGCCCCGGTATTTCCCCAGGGAGTTTCTGCAGGAGGGGAAAGCCTGGCAGGCATGACAGCGGAGGAGGCCGGTGAAGCGGTAAGAGAATATATCGGCAGCCAGGGCCGCCAGAGGATTACGCTGAATGTAGATGGCCAGGAGGTGGAGACCACGGCCGAGGAGCTGGGCTACCACTGGACCAATGAAGCAGTGGTGGAGGAGGCTGCCTCCGCCTACGCAGGCGGAAGCCTGATTCATCAGTATATGATGGAGAAGGAGCTGGCGCAGAATCCAGTGGATCTGCCGCTGGAGGCGGGAGTGGCTTCCTCCAGTGTGGCGCAGTTTGTCAATACGCGGTGCCAGGATATGGGAACAGCTCCTCAGAATGCCTCCATTACCAGAGAGAACGGGGCATTTGTGATTACGGAGTCTGCTCCAGGAAGGGCTGTGGACGCAGAGGCCACATGTGAGGCGCTGAATGAGGCCTTGGCGAAGGGGCTTGACGAGGCAGTGCGGGTGGATGCAGTGATCCAGGAGACAGAGCCGGAGATAACCACCGAGGATCTGGCCTCCATTCAGGATGTGCTGGGCACAGCCACCACCTCCTTCAGCTCCAGCGGAGCTGCCCGCTCTACCAATGTGTCTGTGGGCGCCTCCAAGATCAACGGCAGGCTCCTCATGCCAGGGGAGATTCTCTCCGGCTATGAGTGTCTCCAGCCCTTTACCACTGCCAATGGATATAAAGGCGCGGCCTCCTATGCCAATGGACAGGTGGTGGACAGCATCGGAGGCGGCGTGTGCCAGGTGTCTACCACCTTGTACAATGCGGCCTTGGGCGCAGAGCTGGAGATCGTGGAACGCCACAATCATTCCATGATAGTGACCTATGTAGACCCGTCCATGGATGCGGCCATTGCCGGTACGGTCAAGGACCTGAAGATAAAGAACAATTACAGCACGCCTATTTATATTGAAGGCTATACTGAAAATAAGCACGTTACATTTACAATATATGGAAAAGAGACGCGTCCGGCGGACCGTCAGGTGAAGTACGTATCGGAAACCTTGGGAAGAACCAGTCCTGGGGATCCCCAGCTGATTGTGGATCCCACGCTGGCTCCAGGAGCCCGGGTGCGTGTGCAGTCCTCCCATACGGGACTGCGCTCACGGCTATGGAAGGTTGTCACACAGGGCGGAGTGGAGCAGGAGAGGACTCTGCTCAATGAAGATACCTACAATGCCTCCAAGGCGATCTACCGGGTAGGCCCATCTCTTCCGGCTGTTCTCCCGCAGGAGACGCCTGCGGCTCCCACAGATCCCGCTCAGACAGCTCCGCAGGAGCCGGTGACAGGGGTGAATGGCGGTCCGGGTGTGAGCACCCAGCCCCAAGAGACGCAGCCGGCCGGGACCGAGGCAGCGCCCTCTCCGTCTCCCGGCCCATCTGCCCCGGCGGAGACCGCTCCGGCACCTGTTCGGCCGTCGGAGGCAGCTCCCGCGCCTGCAGTGCCGGATCCTGCGCAGACAACGCCTGCACCCGCGCAGACAGCGCCTGTGCAGGAAGGCTCCGCGCCAGCCCAGATACTTCCAGTTACACCGGAGGCTGCGGGATGAGGAATGCGGGGAGGCCGGGAGGCTTTGAAAAGAGGGAAGGAATGATACGGCCCGGCCAGGATATCGTGCTGGCCGGGTATGCGGGTCTCGCCGGGACCCGCATTTTAGGAAGAGCACACAGACAGGAGGCAGAGCGCTGGTTTCATCCGGGGTTTCTCCGATGTCTGGACGAGCCGGATCCATATGACGTTGCGGCGTGGTTTGAGGGACAGGAGAAAAATGAATCCTGTCCCTTCACTGCATATAGGCCGGCTGGAGAGGGAGGAGTCCTGGCAGCGGTCTGGGACCTGTCCGGAAGCTATGAGACGGGCGTTCAGGTGGATCTTACGCAGATCCTTATGCGGCAGGTGACGGTGGAGCTCTGTGAGCGCTATGAGCTGAATCCCTACCGCCTTCTGTGTGCCAACTGCATCCTGGCAGCAGCGGACCAGGGCGGCCGTCTGGTGCGGCTTTTGGCTGAGGCAGGCATTCCCGCCGCAGTCATTGGCTGGGCCCAGGAGGGAGACGCAAGGCGCGTCCTCCACGGGGAGGAGGAGGCGGGCTATCTGGAGCGCCCTCAGCCGGACGAGCTTCTTCGAGCGGGATTTCCCGGCCCGTGGGGATGAGCCTGTGCCGCTGCCCGGGCAGGGTGCAGAGGAATGATTTTATACCAGTTCAAGGAAAGGATGGGATAGAAGATGAGAGAGAAGATTCTGGCAGTAATTGAGAAGAACAGCAGGATTGACCTTAAGGATCTGGCCATACTCCTGGGGGAGAGCGAGGCGGCTGTGGCCAATGAGATAGCGGAGATGGAAAAGGAGCATGTAATCTGCGGCTATCACACGCTGATCAACTGGGACAATACCAGTGAGGAAAAGGTGGTGGCGCTGATTGAGGTGAAGGTGACACCCCAGCGCGGCATGGGCTTTGACAAGATTGCGGAGCGGATTTATCAGTACAGCGAGGTGAATGCAGTGTACCTGATGAGCGGTTCCTTTGATTTTACCGTATTTATCGAGGGGAAGACCATGCGCCAGGTGGCGCAGTTTGTGTCGGATAAGCTGGCTCCCATGGAGTCCGTTCTGAGCACAGCCACCCATTTTGTTCTGAAGAAGTACAAGGACCATGGAACCATTATAAGTGAGCCCACCCAGGATGAAAGGATGCTGATTACCCCATGAGAAATCCCTTATCTGACAAGATTGTGAACATACCTCCCTCTGGGATCCGCAAGTTTTTTGATATCGTGAGCGAGATGCCGGATGCGATCTCCCTGGGCGTGGGGGAGCCGGATTTTGATACGCCCTGGCACATCCGCGAGGAGGGAATCTACTCCCTGGAAAAGGGAAGGACCTTCTATACCTCTAATTCCGGCTTGAAGCCGTTAAAGGAGGAAATTTCCAAATATCTGGACCGCCGCTTTGGGGCCTACTATGACCCGAATCATGAGATCATGGTTACGGTGGGCGGAAGCGAGGCCATTGACATTGCCATGCGCGCTATGCTCAATCCGGGGGATGAGGTGCTGATTCCTCAGCCCAGCTATGTGTCCTACCTGCCCTGCGCGGTGCTGGCGGACGGCGTGCCGGTGATCATCGAGCTGGAGGAGAAGGACCAATTCCGGCTGACACCGGAGAAGCTTCTGGAGAAGCTGACGGACAGGACCAAGCTTCTGGTGCTTCCCTTCCCCAACAACCCCACCGGAGCCATCATGACCAAGGAGGATCTGGAGGCCATTGCGAAAATCGTCATCGAGCACGACATTTTTGTGATCTCCGATGAGATTTATTCGGAGCTCACCTACAGCGGAGACCATGCCACCATTGCAGCCCTGCCGGAGATGAAGGAGCGGACCGTGCTGATCAATGGCTTTTCCAAGTCCTACGCCATGACGGGCTGGCGTCTGGGCTACGCGGCTGCCCCTGCCAATATCCTGGAGCAGATGCTGAAGATTCACCAGTACGCCATCATGTGCGCGCCCACCACCAGCCAGTATGCGGCAGTGTCCGCCCTGCGGGATGGTGACGGGGATGTGGCTATGATGCGGGAGTCCTACAACCAGCGCCGCCGCTATCTTCTCCATGCGTTTAAGGAGATGAATATCGACTGCTTCGAGCCAATGGGAGCATTTTATACATTCCCGAATATCAAGCGCTTTGGCATGAGCTCCGACGAGTTTGCCACAACTCTGCTCAAGGAGGAGAAGGTGGCTGTGGTTCCGGGAACCGCCTTTGGAGACTGCGGGGAGGGATTTTTGCGGATTTCCTACGCCTACTCGCTGGAGGACTTAAAGCGGGCCCTGGAGCGGATCGACCGGTTTATAAAGAGGCTTGACGGAAAATGATAAATGTAGTCCTTTTAGAGCCGGAGATGCCGGCCAACACGGGAAATATTGGGCGCACCTGCGTGGCCGCAGGCGCCCGCCTTCATCTGATCGAGCCGCTGGGCTTTAAGCTCAATGAGAAGGCCATAAAGCGTGCCGGTCTCGACTACTGGGATAAGCTGGACGTGCATGTGTACAGCGATTATGCGGAGTTTCTGGAGCGCTGTCCGGATGCCAGGGAGAAGATGTATTTTGCCACCACAAAGGCGCATAAGGTTTATTCTGATGTGTCCTACGAGCCGGACTGCTACCTGATGTTTGGAAAGGAGAGCGCCGGAATACCCGAGGAGATCCTGGTTGAACATGAGAGCCAGTGTATCCGCATCCCCATGTGGGGAGACATCCGCTCGCTGAATCTTGCAAACTCAGTGGCGATTGTTTTGTATGAGGCCCTGCGGCAGCAGGGATTTGAAAGGCTTGAAAAAAACGGGGCTCTGCACCATCTTCACTGGAAGGAATGAGCCTGCAAGAACGTCTTCCCACAGCCGCCTGCTTGAGAAAATGGCTGAGGGGAGGCGCTTTTTTTGCATAAACCC